>CAYQTZ010000103.1:0-8296 GCA_964420565.1 uncultured Hyphomicrobiales bacterium | reverse complement strand
CCTCCCTTGCGTAGTAAGGGAGGGTCGGGGTGGGATCGTTTTTGGACTTTTGCAATGCTATGAATTTGTTTGATTTTAATGCGAAGTGTGTAGAAGAAAAAAGAATAAAAAAACAGTGCTCTAATATATAGGTTAAATTATTTATTATTAATAAATTATAGAAATAGAGAAAATATACCGATAATAACAATGTCTATAGGAATATGGTATTGTTTTTGTTCTATAATTGTAAGATGAAATAATTTAGTGAAATATTATGATAGAAATTCCTGGCATACAGCAAGGCGGACTCTCCGGGATAAGCCACGACCTGCCCCAATCTACGCGCAGGGAAGAGATTATATTTGAGAAAAAATCCAAAACGATAAAACTCAGACCTGGCGAAATTGTGCAAGGCACAATAATGGAAGTTCATTCCGATAATGAAGTAACTGTACGGCTGCCTAACGGTACATTTCGAGCAGTTTTACATGGATTTTTGAAACGAGGCGACACATTATTTTTCAAAGTCGCTGAAGCTTTGCCCTCATTAATACTTAGAATATACGCTGTTTACACAGTTATTAATGGTAAAAAAGTAGAAAATAAAGATATAATTCGGATTTTGAATTTACCCGAAAAGTCTTTTACAAACCAAATAGTTACTTTTTACTCATACCGCAGATCAATAATAGTAAGAGATGATATATTAGATTTCCTGAGATTATTTGAGCAAATTGACAAGAGAGAATTAGAAGAAAATTCCATCAAGGACGTTTTGAGAGTATTATTCCTAATGCACGAAGGTAATCTGCCATTCTCAGCGGAGCTTTATACGAAGATAAAACCAATGTTTTTAGGCATGAATTATCTGCAGGCAGCATTCGCCTTACTTGATCAATATAAATTCTATATGCCAGACCAACTACAAAAACGATTAGATAGATTATTCAGAGGATTAAAAAATCCTGAATCTGACCTAATGTATCTTTTTCGCTTTTTTAGTATGCAAAAACCCGACGATGGCTCCCCTTCGTTTTATTCTATATTAAGGCAGTTCCTTAATATTGAATATAACTCTAAGAAAAATCCTGAGATGTTCAATATGCAATCCATTGTTAAAAATTTAGTTGAAGCAATCGAAGCTCAATACATTATGAATAGTTTTGCCATAAGAAATAAGACACAATTCTATTTCTTCGTACCAATATATATATGGGAAACATATTATGTTGCTCAGTTGACTATTAAAAAAGAAAAAAATAATTCTTACAGATTTTCAATTCTTACTTTCAACGAAAAGCTTGGCGAAGTTCTCACTCAGGGCACTTATGCAAATAATAAACTTAATACTTTTTTCTTTAATGAATCTGAGGGTGCGTGCCAGGTACTGCAGAAACATCTTATGGCTCTAAGAAGGGTATTATATAGCAAAAACTATGATGTCGGCTCTCTCAAAGCCAGTAATATCCCCATAGAAGAGATTGATATGATACAGGAGCGATCTCAGCAACAACCCAAAAAGATTTCAGTTGTCATATAAAATATAATACAAGACCATTGCCAATTCCTATTTTTCTTCACCAGTCCCCAGAACCCGACCGCTCTCTACATGAATTTCCCTACCAAAAACTGCTGCAAGCTCCTTATTTCTTCAGGGCTCATCCTTGCTACTGAGGGCTTGAAGCCATTTTGCTGTGTGTTTGAGGTTATAAGTTTATAAAAAGCATCGGTGCTTGTTTGCCATTCATTATTTTCCATCAATGTCAGTACAGCGTTTCGTTTGCATTTTACTACATGATTGAACGCGCAGATATCTCCTTCGCTATTGTCAGATTCTATTTTATGTAGAATTTTTTCTACAGAAATCGAGTTCTCTTCAATGACTTTATTCTCAGCTGCCTTGATAGGTATCTGGGCTCCGGCTTTTGTGTCCCGCTGTATATCATAAAGAGCATCAATTCCTTCAATCTCAGCAATAGTAATTGGTGGGAAGGGTTCATCTCCGAAAGTCCTGACATAATATATCAGGGCAAATCTCTCTTCTACTGGCAAAAACTCATAAGCGTTCATGCCACCGCCAGCGATACCTTCCACCAATGTTTTGAACATTCCGGAAATCTCTCTGCCATTTTTCCAGCCATCGGCATCGTGGAAGTTGCGTGGCTTGGGATTGAGCATAGCACCACCTGCACCATCACCTCGTCCTTCATCACCATGGCAAGAAGCGCATGATGATGTGTAGGATTCCTCGCCCATAGCAAGCAGTTTTTTTGTGGGTTCTGCCACCTGTTCTATTTTTATACCGGGTACTATCTTTCCTTTATTATATTCCAGGTCGGCTACTGTAGCTGTATCCTGCATTATCACTCTTCGCTTCTCATTCTCTGTAGTTTTGGGTATGTCAGAACTAATGTAAAATGTCGCAGAAATGACACCAACCCAGATAATTCCAGCGATTATGAACAGCACTTGTAAAAGACTCGGCTTTTTTATTTTATTTTCACTCATAATTATATCTCACATTTTGATCAATTCATTTTTATCAATCTATAAATGGAAATCCATGCATCTCTTTAATTTTGGATCGCCAACTGGCACAAGATTCCGTTTGTTATATATTATCTTAAACAAAGTAGCTACAATACCTATGCCCAGCACGATGAAAGCAATTTCTATCCAGCCGAAAAAGGCACCATCTTTGTTATAGGTGGACATCGCCAACCAGTAAAGATCATAAAAGTGGGCAAATAATAGCCATATCGCCATAATTTTCAGACGTTTATAATTACTCTTGCCTGGCTGAGAAACCAATGCTGCATAAGGTATCAGGAACTGAATGAAGATCAAGCCAATAGATACGAATTTCCACGAGCCCTCAAATTTTAGTAGATACCAGAAAGTCTCTTCAGGTATATTCGCATACCAGATCAGTAAGAACTGGCTGAAAGCAATGTATGCCCAGAAGTTGATGAAGGCAAACATGAAAGCACCGAGGTTATAGAAATGATCTTTGGTTATAAACTCAGGCAAAATATTCCAATCCCTTAGCTTTACTGCAAATAATGTGATCAGTGCAAAAGTGGCAAGCAAACTTCCAGAGAAATAATAAACACCGAAAATTGTGGAGAACCAATGCGGCTCTAAGCTCATCAGGAAATCTATTGCTATCATCGTTACGGATATTCCGAGGAAAGGCATCATCACTGCAGACCATTTGATATTCCTGTGTGTGATCTTCTGATCGCCGGATATATCCTGTCTTGCAGAGTTTCTAACCAATATCAGCAGGAACACGCCCATCACCAACACTATTCCTATAAACCTGTAAACGAAGAAACTCACATTCAGATATGGAGCTTTCTTAGAGAGGAATTCATCTGTTGCCACAGCTTCTTCATGCGTCCAGTGGAATACATCGTGCATATTCAGCAGAACTGGTATAGCGAAAATTGGTGCTATGACGATCAGGACTGCCAGATACTCTGCAATTCGGCGGAAACCAACACTCCAGACGGCATCTGTCAGATATTCCAGACCTATCAGAAACAAAGCACAAATTCCAATTCCCATCAAATAAGTGAATGTGAGCAAACTGTTGAACGTGGCACGAGTCGGATCAAAAATAAATGCCAACACTGTGGCAACAATTCCAACTAATAGAAATGTATAGCCGAATTTGCCAAGCACTGATGGCAGGTCTTTCTTTATGTAAGTATAATTATTTTCCATCTTCGAAATCCTCCTCTCCGGGGTTGAAAGCTCTTTGCAAAGTGCGTATATATTGAATGATCGCCCATCTTTCCTCTTTAGTTACCTGCGAGGCATACGAGGGCATTACTCCCTGACCAAAAGTTATTACGTGGTATATCCTTCCGTCCGACCATTCTCGCAATTTCTTGGAATGTAATGTGGGCGGCTTGGGGAAATGATCTTTAAGCCGGCTGTTCCCCTTTGCATAATTATCATGGCAGGGGCTGCAATATGTAAGGTATTTTTCCTTACCGAGAGCTATATTCTTTACATTATATTCTAATGGATTTTCGAGATATTTCCCTGCGGAATCCGGCTCCGCTTTGAATTCATCTGGCATATAGCTTTTCAAGATCGTGCCTTCTACTTTATTCCTCATACCAAAACCATCAGCGAAGAAATTTGAAGTTGATTCCACATCCACTCTTTGCTGGTCTTCCATCCAGTTGAATGGTGGCATGAACATAAGTTTATTAAATACTAAGTAGCCAGCACCGGCGATTACTATGATAGATATTGCAAGGAAGCCAATGAACTGCTTAGACATTATCGGTATCTTTTCTTCCTCGTATTCATATATCTTTTCAATATTTTTAGCGCCAATACTTTGCAGGAATGAATATACTTCATCTTCGTTAAATAACTTATCATCTGCTTCTATGTATATACCAAAATGATCAGTAGTGCATCTTTGCATATAATTTGTGTCGTGCAAAGGATGAGCATTATCCGGGAATTTGAAGAATACCATCAGTAATGCAAAAACTGTTCCGATAGCTGCAAAAAGCACAGTCAGCTCAAAAGTTACAGGTATGAATGCAGGCAAAGAAAAATCCGGCTTGCCACCGATATTTATCGGATAATCAATAACCATAGTGAAAGTCATTATGGCTAAAGCAGTAATAGCACCAGCAAGACCAAAAGCGAGAGCAAAAGATCCCATTAGCGAGGGTTTCAACTTCATTTTGTGGTCGAGCCCATGGACAGGGAAAGGAGTGTTCACATCAAACAGCTTATAGCCCTTATCTGTTACTTTTTCGGTGGCTGCCATTACTTGATCAGAAATCTCAAAAAGCCCGCCGATAGCGTATAATTTATCAGTTCTCATGGCTGCCCTCCTCTTTATCATGATGGTGAGAAGGTTGAGCCCCATCTATCACTGATTTTATCTCAGCTAAGGAAACAACTGGCATAGTCTTTGTAAATATCAAAAGCAATGTAAAGAAAAGTCCAAAACTGCCTACAAGTATTCCTCCGTCAATCAAGGTCGGAGTAAAGTATGCCCAGCTTGATGGCAAAAAGTCTCTCGATAATGATGTAATTGTGATCACAAATCTCTCGAACCACATACCAACATTTACCAAAACACCGATTACGAACATCAACGGGATAGTCCTGCGTATTCTCTTTATCCAGAATAATTGCGGGAATATCACATTGCAGGAAACCATTATCCAATATGCCCAGGCATAATCGCCGAATGCACGATTGATGAATGCAAAGGTTTCTGGTTCGTTTCCGCTGTACCAAGCTATGAAAAATTCCATTCCATAAGCATAGCCGACGAAAGTGCCAGTTAAAATGATGACCTTATTCATCTTCTCTAAGATGTCTATAGTTATTATATGCTCAAAGCTGAATATCTTTCTAATGAAGATCAAGACATTCTGAACCATCGCAAAACCAGAGAATACAGCACCAGCCACAAAGTATGGCGGGAAAATAGTTGTATGCCAGCCGGGAATCTGCGACACGGCGAAGTCGAAACTTACGATGGTATGCACCGAAAGCACTAATGGAGTAGCAAAGCCAGCAAGTATTAAATATACCATTTCGTAGTTTTGCCAGTGCCTGTTAGAGCCGCGCCAACCGAAACTTGTTATTGAATAGATGATCTTTTTTATCTTGTTCTTTGTTCTATCTCTAAGATTTGCAAAGTCAGGAATAAGCCCGACATACCAGAATATGAATGAGACGGTAAGGTATGTAGATACTGCGAAAACGTCCCACAGAAGTGGCGAAGTGAAATTCACCCACAGCGAATGGTCATTTGGGTGCGGCATTAAATAATGTGCCAGCCAGGGCCTGCCTGTGTGGAAAAGCGGGAAAATCCCAGCCGTTATAACAGCAAATATTGTCATACCTTCGGCAAATCTTGCTATTCCATTCCTCCACTTTTGTCTGAAAAGGAACAAAATAGCCGAGATCAGTGTTCCTGCGTGTCCTATTCCTACCCAGAACACGAAGTTTACAATGGGGAAGCCCCAACCCACCGGATTGTTATTCCCCCATAATCCTGTACCATAGTAAACGGATAAGCCCATAGAGATCACACCGATCAGAAGCATAGTACCCGTTACGGATATTGCCATATAGAATTTCTTATCGGGTGCTTTTTCCAGTGGAGCACCGATTGTTTGATCGATCTCATGGAATTTTGGCTTACCTTTTACCACGGAGGGTTCAATTGAATAATCTCTCACTTATACTTCCTCCGAATATATATTTCTTAATTTTGCGATGTAAGTTACATTTGGGTAAATGTTCAGTTGGTTGAGAACGGTATACCCAAGGTCATGCTCAATTGCTTTTGCGATAGCAGATTCTTCGTCAAGGGAATTGCCAAAAGTAATAGCTCCGGCAGGGCATGCCTCCTGACAGGCAGTTTTTACTTCGTCTCCTTTTACTTCTCTACCTTCTTTGATCGCTTCTTCGCGAGCTTCCATGAGACGCTGCACACAGAACGTGCATTTTTCCATAACGCCACGGGAGCGGACAGTTACTTCAGGATTATGCTGCAAAGCAATCGAATCCTGCTCATAATATCCATCGAACATATATGAACGGAAATCGAAGAAATTGAAACGTCTGACTTTGTAAGGACAGTTGTTGGCGCAATATCTCGTGCCAACGCATCTGTTATAGACCATTTGGTTTAAGCCGTCCTCGCTGTGATTGGTTGCGACCACAGGGCAAACATTCTCGCATGGTGCCAGATCGCAGTGCTGACAAAGCATTGGCTGTGTGCTGACCTTTGGATCTTCGGGAGTACCGCTATAGTAGCGATCAAGCCGTATCCACTGCATTTCTCTGCCGTTACCGAGCTGGTCTTTGCCAACTACTGGTACGTTGTTCTCTACGTTACAGGCGGCAACACAGTTATTGCAGGATATACATTTATTGAGATCAATGGACATTGCCCATTTTCTGCCTTCGTATTTGCGTAAAGGATTTATGGATTCGTAATCGTGCTTGTGGTGCTTTAAGAATTTCTTATCCTTTTTATACTGCTCGACAGTGCCTTCCTGAATTATTTTTCTTGATAAGTGTAGATCTTTTACGAAATCATCATCTACGGGGTGATGTTCCTGTGTGGAATAAACAGTATAGGTTTTTCCAGTTTTATTGACTTTGGCACCAGTATATATCCATCGGCTCAAGCCGCCTTTTTCTGAGATCAGACCATTTACGTTCACACCTACGTCTTTGCCGATGTCGCCAGTTACAGTTCTGCCATAGCCAACTTCCGTTACGATGACATCTTCTGCCATTCCGGGTTGCTCCATAACGGGTAGCTCTACTTTGCGACCCTCTATATCAATTTCGATAACGTCGTTATTCTTCACTCCGAGTTTTTTCGCAGTTCCCGGTGCAATAGCTGCATAATTATCCCATGCGGCTTTGCTTACGGGGTGCGGAGTTTCCTGCAGCCAGCCATTATTTGCCCATCTGCCATCGCCAATCGAGTAGTTTTTATTGATGATCACAGTGAAATCTTTTTTCTCAATGAAATTTGGTTTAAATTGTTCAAACGCAGCATTAGATTCAGGTTTCAGATATTTTTTTGTTATTACAAGGCCATCATGCAAACATGATTGCCAGAAAGCATTGAAGTCAGCCATTGGATTGATATTAGGATATACTTCTTGCTGCCATCTTGCCATCAAAAATTTGTGGTAGATGTCATGTTTATATGTTTTCGGGTCATCTGCCATCCAATTCATCAGAATGGCTTCTTTCTGACGCGAGTTATATATAGGAGCAATTACTGGTTGTTGCAAGCTCAGAATGTCTGCCTTCAGCTCGAAATCGTTCCAGCTTTCCAGATCGTGATTTATTGGAAGCAGAAAGTCATTGCTGACGGAGCTTTCATTCTCGGTTTCTAATAGCGATATTTTTGTATCAACTTTTTCCAATGCCTTAGAGTATTCCCAGTGTGTCGGGAAATGATATGCCGGGTTGGAATCAAAATGTATCAGAACTGCCACGTTGCCGGCTGTCATTTTTTGAACGAGTCCTTTTAGCTCCTGCATATCTGAATGAGGATGATGCAAAATATTAGCAGAAGTAAAATGATACAATAAAGAATTTGATAAAATATCATTCAGCATATTTACTGCTATATGAACATCTGCTGGCAGTTTATCCCCAGCATAGACGATTGCTTTGCCCTGATTCTTTACTAGATCATTCTTCAGATAATTCAGCTTTTTCTCATCAATGCCATATTTTTCTGCGAATTGCTTGAGATTTCTGATTGAGTTAAGATCAGGCAAACCCGCGA
>CAYQTZ010000102.1:0-8323 GCA_964420565.1 uncultured Hyphomicrobiales bacterium | reverse complement strand
TTTCGGAACGTGGGTGAAATCTACTCATTTAGAGTGGAAGGAAGGTCCCTACTACAAAGAAGGTGTTCAGTGCCAGGACTGCCATATGCCCAGAGGAAAAATGCGTTTGGCATCTATGGGCGGATCCTTCGATGATGCACGTCTCCATTTATTCCATGGGGCTCACGACCCGGGCAAAATAAGAGGTGTTGTCGAGATACGTATATATCCTGATGTAAAAGAAGTTGAGCCAGGATACCCCGTTAAGCTAACTGTAGCTATGTTCAACCAAAAGACAGGGCATAAATTCCCAACCGGCTCTGTGGAAGACCGCATAGTCTGGCTTCACGTTGAGGCAACAGATTCCAAAGGAAAAGTATTTCATCTTCCTGTGGACAAAAAGGGCTTCGAAGGCGAGGAATATACTATAGCTGCCGATGTTTTAGCTTATCAGGATATGGGAGTACCATTAGAAATAGAGAATTTTGAAGGCGTGCAAAGAGATGGAGTGCCAATAGGAGACAGAATTTTCCGTATGCCATACTTCGACCCACAGGGCAGAATGACCATACAGCAATGGAATACTTCCTCGCTCGGGGTGGATTATCGATTCGATCCAAGAGGTACTATCGTAGAAACTTATACTTTCCACCTGCCATACGACATTGCTCCAGGCAAAGTAAAAGTCAAAGCAGTAATGAATTACCAACTCCTAAGCGAACCAGTTGCGAAATTTCTTGAGGTGCCTGCTGAAGAATATGCTATAATGATAGTGAACGAACAGGATACAGAATTTACAGTTTTACCATAAATTATAGAGGTTTTATATGAAAAGATTTCTAATGATTGCAGTGATAGGATTATTTCTGTCGAGTCTAATAGCAGAAGAATTATTGGCGATACCTGCATTTGCAAGGAAATATAATATGTCTTGCAAAACCTGCCATTCCCCAATGCCAAGATTGAAAGATTACGGCGATGAATTTGCTGGTAATGGTTTCGTCCTTTCAGATCAGGAAGCACCCCGCTATTACGTACCTACCGGAGACGAAGAGCTTTCTCTGATACGTGAGTTTCCTTTAGCAGTAAGAATGGATGGCTTCTTGACTTATAATATGGCGAATACAGAAAAAACCGATCTTTCTACACCTTACTTATTCAAAATAATGTCAGGTGGTGAAATATTTGAAAACGTGGCATATTATTTCTATTTCTATATGAGCGAACGCGGCGAAGTAGCTGGAGTAGAAGATGCCTATATCATGTTCAATAATCTTTTCGGGATTGATCTGGACATTTATCTCGGACAGTTCCAAGTGTCCGATCCCTTATTCAAACGTGAGCTTCGTTTGACTTTAGAAGATTACAGTGCCTACACCGCTACCCCATGGTTCAGCAATGCTTCATTAAAATATGATAGAGGTATGATGATCACTCTTGGCTTAAGCACTGGCACAGACATAATTGTAGAAATAGTAAACGGCAATGGTTTATCTCATGGAGACGTTGATCATATCTTCGATAATGATGAGTATAAAAATTTCGCAGGACGCATCTCTCAGGACGTTGGCGATTTCCTGAGGATAGGTGGCTTTGGCTATATGGGAAAAGAATCTTCAAGGAAAATGTTTGCAAATGTACTGACTGGTATTGAAAATGAAGTAATGATCTTCGGACCTGATGTTACTCTAAGCTATAATGATATGTTAGAGCTTAACTTCCAATACGTCATTCGACAGGACAAGCCAGAGTTCTCTTCGGACATCGGGATAGGCGACGAAGTTAATACCAACGCAGCACTTGCCGAATTGATATTTATGCCAAATGGAGACGACAGCAAATGGTATGGCGTAGGTATGTTTAACTGGGTAGATTCCGATTTACATCATCTTAATTACCAGGCAGCATCTCTGCACATAGGATATATGTTCAGAAGAAACATACGTATGGTAACCGAAATGACATACAATATGACCGATACAGATAACGCCTTTGCCGAAATAAGTATAGGTATAGTAACTGCTTTCTAATTATCAGCAATCAGCGTAAGAGCTTTGATTACATTGGATTTCCCTGCTTCGGAAGAGGGTTTTGCGGGGTTCTTCCATTCAATATATCTGGATAAAGCGAAGTATTTATTAGCATGAAGTCAGCAATTGACGTATTTAGCAACATTTCATAAAGACCACCAAAAAAAATGGGATCCACAGTAAGTAGTAGATCCCATTTATAGCTGTTAATTAAAACTTATTTCTTCTTTTTCTTACTTTTCTTGCCAGCTTTTTTAGAATGCTTTTCTTCTTTTTCCATCAAAGCGGCTCTGGCTGCTGCCAAACGTGCAATAGGCACACGGAATGGTGAGCAAGATACATAGTTAAGCCCAAGCTGATGGCAGAATTCCACAGAATCAGGATCGCCACCATGCTCGCCACAGATACCGAGCTTGATCTTCTTGCGGGACTTGCGGCCTTCGGCTACTGCATGTTCCATTAGGAAGCCAACGCCTTCGCGGTCTATCGTTACAAACGGATCTACCTGGTATATCTCTCTGTTTACGTATTCGGGCAGGAACCTGCCGGCATCGTCGCGGCTTACGCCAAGAGTTGTCTGAGTCAGATCGTTTGTACCGAATGAGAAGAATTCCGCTACTTCAGCGATTTCTTTTGCTGTGATAGCGCCTCGAGGTATCTCAATCATTGTGCCAACGAGATAATCGAATTTTATTCCTGTTTCTTTCATTACTTCTTTAGCTACTTTGCGAACTACTTCTTCCTGATTCTTAAGCTCTTTGACCTGACCGACTAAGGGGATCATAACTTCGGGAAGAACTATTTTGCCTTTTTTCAATATGTTGACTGTAGCTTCGAAGATGGCACGTGCCTGCATTTCAGTAATTTCCGGGAATACTGTGCCAAGACGGCAACCGCGGAAACCAAGCATTGGATTGAATTCGTGCAGTGCTTCTACTTTATCTCTAACTTTTTCGACAGAAATGCCCAGCTCTTTGGCTATTTCTTTCTGCCCTTTTTCTTCGTGAGGTAAGAACTCATGCAATGGCGGATCAATAGTACGTATTGTTACAGGTTTGCCGTCCATAGCTTCGAAGATACCTTCAAAATCTTCTCTTTGCAGAGGAAGAAGTTTTGCCAATGCTTTTTTGCGACCTTCGAGCGTATCTGCTAATATCATTTCACGCATTGGACCAATCTTACCGGGACCGAAGAACATATGCTCTGTGCGGCATAATCCAATACCTTCTGCTCCGAAGGAAATAGCATTATCTGCCTGATCTGGCTGGTCAGCATTGGTGCGTACATTTAATTTTCTATATTTGTCAGCCCATTTCATTATTTGCTTGTAGATCTTGAATGTTGGGGCATCATCTTCGTCAATAGATTTGTCTATCAATACCTGCATTACTTCGCTTGGCTTGGTCGGGATATTGCCTTCGATCACTTCACCGAGAGAGCCGTCTAAGGAGATATAATCGCCTTCTTTGATGATCACATCTTTGCCTTCTACACCCATCTGGCGTTTTTTATAATCTATAACGAGCTTTTCGCAACCAGCTACGCATACTTTACCCATTTGGCGGGCTACCAAAGCTGCGTGTGATGTCATGCCGCCTCGTGCCGTTAGAATACCTTCGGAAGCGTTCATGCCGCCGATATCTTCAGGAGAGGTCTCAATTCTAACTAAGATAACCGGATCGCCTTTTGCTGCTAATTCTTCAGCATCTTCTGCATTGAATACTACTCTACCTGCAGCGGCGCCTGGTCCTGCATTTAAACCTTCTGCGATCAATTTGCCCTTGTCAAGAGCAGCTCTTTTTTCTTTCAGATCAAATATTGGACGTAGCAATTGGTTCAGCTGATTGGCTTCTATTCTCATCAAAGCATCTTTTGGCTTGATCAATTTTTCTTTTACCATATCAACGGCAATCTTCATGGCGGCGAGAGCAGTTCTTTTACCTACGCGGCACTGAAGCATATAGAGCTTGCGTTCCTGAATAGTGAACTCTATGTCCATAACGTCAGTATAGTGCTGCTCTAATCTTTTGCGAATATCTTCAAGTTCTTTATATGATTTTGGATCTATATCTTTCAGCTCTTCCATTGGGAGAGGTGTACGTGTGCCGGCTACTACGTCTTCGCCCTGAGCATTCATCAGGAATTCGCCATAGAATATATCTTCGCCAGTGGCGGGGTCGCGTGTAAATGCAACACCAGTTCCGGAATCTTCACCGAGGTTACCGAATACCATTGATTGAACGTTAACGGCTGTGCCCCATGAATCGGGTATGTTATTGAGTTTTCTATAGATGATAGCTCTTTTATTATTCCATGATCCAAATACGGCGCTGATAGCTCCCCAGAGCTGTTCTTCGGGATCTTCGGGGAAATCCATGCCGAGTCTGTCTTTGATTGCCGCTTTGAATTCAGCGACGAGTTCTTTTAAGTCATCGGCAGTAAGCTCAACGTCAACTTTTACGCCGCGGGCTTCTTTTTTTGCATCAAGTATCTCTTCGAATGGGTCAACGTCGTCTTTGCCTTCTGGTTTCAAACCAAGTACAACGTCGCCGTACATTGATACGAAGCGGCGGTATGCGTCATAAGCAAAACGCGGGTTGCCGGATTTCTCAATCAAACCCTGAATAGTTGTATCGTTGAGACCAAGATTCAGCACAGTGTCCATCATGCCGGGCATAGAAGCTCTTGCACCAGAGCGAACAGAAACGAGTAAAGGATTTTTGGGATCGCCAAATTTTGCACCCATTTCTTTTTCAATCTTTTTAATAGCATCTTTTACGTCTTTAGCTAAAGATTTTGGATATTTTTCGTTGTGTTCAACATAGTAAGTACAAACTTCTGTAGTGATAGTAAAGCCAGCAGGTACGGGCATTTTCAGATTGACCATCTCGGCGAGGTTTGCACCTTTACCGCCGAGCAGACCTTTCATTTCTGCTTTTCCGTCAGCTTTTCCCCCACCAAAATAATATACATATTTTGGTGATTTTTTGTCTTTTTTCTTATTTGCCATAAATGACTCCAATTATAAAATTTAAAAAACTATTGAGTTTAAACTAATTATCAATAATATAGAAAAGCAAATTTACGAATAAATCAGATAATTTCCAATTATATGTTAGCAGTATAAAACATTTTGTTCGTTTGTGCTAAATATTTATGAAAGGAGTTAGTATATATTAATCTTCTCATTTAAAAATGGAAGAGATAATACTAATTGAAGATAAGATAGAATCATAATTTATCTTCTAAAAGTTAACATGATCTCATTAGAATCTGTAAGAGATATAATTTGGTGAATTTATGTGCTGGCTATTCTCCTTGAAAATCCTTCAAAGTAATAATAACCGTCAGAATGAAATTCAAATTCCATATTTTCAATATCATCTCTGTCAAAATGCACTGGAATAATTGAATCATTAAAAATATCACATTGACAAAATTTAATATTTAAAAAGTGTTTTATTGAATATACATTGTGCCTTGCATAGGAAAAAGATTTATAAATGCATCCCTCATTCATAAAACACAGATGACTTCGATTTTTTCATCTCGAAGGAATATCGACTTGTATCGGTTGATGTACGTTTCTCACCTTTCTGAGTGCTATAATCAAAAGAAGAAAAGCTGATAGCTTTTTTTCAATATTCTTATGCTTTAAAGTCTTTAAGCACTTCGATTACAGATTGAACTCTTCCGAAGGGTGCTGATATCTGTAATCCGCTGATCATACTTTTCATTAATTCTAATGTTTCCCTTGCTATATCAATACCTTCTTTTAAGCTGTCTTCTTTTGAATCTTCATATTTTTGCAGGCGGCTCATTATAGTGTCAGGCACGTGGCAACCAGGGATCTCATTATTCATAAATACGGCATTCCGCAAAGAGACAAGAGGCCATAAACCAGCTATTACAGGCACTTTTAAATACTGAATTTTCTCTAAGAAACTCTCGAATATTTTCAGATCAAATATCGGCTGAGTTATAAAATATTCTGCACCTGCATCAATTTTCCAATCCAAGCGACTAAGTTCGGTTTTCAGATCAACTGCGCCCGGATTTGCCCCGACTCCAGTGAAAAAGGAAGTCGGCTTGCCTATTGGATTGCCGGCTATGTCCATTCCGTGATTCAATCTGTTAATTATATTTACAAGCCCAATTGCATCTACATCAAAAACGGCAGTGGCATCAGGATAATTACCAAGCTTTGGCGGGTCGCCCGTTATAGCCAGAATATTTTTTAATCCCAAAGCATAAGCACCAAGCAGATCAGATTGGATGCCTATTACATTCCTGTCCCTGCAGACGTAATGCAGCACGGTTTCTATGCCCACCTCCTTTTGTATTTGAACTGCTAAAGATAATGCTGACATACGGGCGCTTGCTCTCGGACCATCAGGGATATTAATTACGTCAATGCCACAGTAGTTCATCTCTTTGGCTTTTTCAAGTTCTTTATGTGCAGATACACCGTGAGGCGCGAGTAGCTCGACAAAGGTAACGAAATGCCCATCGTGGATTCGTCTGGCAAGACGGGATTTATTTTTCGAACTTATTACTTTAACGTCTATCGGGGACTTAATTTTAATTAATTCAAAGGTATTCTTTCTGGTGTCTGGCTTCAGTGAATTGATGGTATTTCTCATTCGTTTGATGTGATCAGGTCCCGTCCCGCAGCAGCCGCCAATTATATTTGCACCTTGCTGTATATAATGCTTTGCATACTCCCCAAGATATTCAGGCGATGCCAGATAAATATTTCTTCCGTCTATACTTCTCGGCTTGCCAGCGTTTGGCATTATCGAAATGGGCATATGGGTATGATTCCTTACCTGCTCAAGCCAATTCAGCATGACTTGAGGTCCCACAGAACAATTCGCTCCGATAACGTCAGCACCGGATTTCTCGAGCTTTTTGATCATTATCTCAGGTTTTGCACCTGTAAGTGTGGTAGTATCTTCCTTGATGGTCATCTGAGCAATTATAGGCAAATCGCATATTTCGCGTATAGCTTTTACGGCTTCAATTATTTCTGCGGAAAGTATGAATGTTTCAAGTAAAAAGAGATCAACTCCACCATCAATCAGAGCTTGTGCCTGTTCTTGAAAATACTCTCTTGCTTCTTCGCGGGAGATTGGACCTAATGGTTCTATCTGAACATTAAGAGGCCCCATGGCTCCGGCTACCCAGATGTCATTGCCAGCAACTTCTTTTGCTATCGCAGCACCGCGATAATTTATCTCATATAGCTTATTAACTAATTGGAATGGTTTTAATTTAAAACGATTTGCCCCGAAAGTATTTGTTTCTAATACATCAGCGCCCGCTTTTTTATAATCCTCGTGAACCTGCCTTACAAGGTCAGGATTTGTAAGATTCAGCTCATCGAAACAGCGATTAATGAATATGCCGCGGTTGTAGTATTCCGTTCCGTTTCCGCCATCGAATAGTATAACTCTGTGTTTTATTTCTTGCAAAAAGGTTTCTCTGTCCAAAGTCAATTTCCCTTATTAAAATTAAATAAACATTAAATATATCAATATTTCAGATATTATCAAAGTATCTAAAGCATTAGCTACACATTTTTTAAAACAGTTTACTTTATGTTCAATGAATAATTAATATATAGCATACTTTTTTATAATTTCTAATCAAGGAAAGAATTGGATATGGGTGATCAAAAATTCAAGGAATTGGATACAGAGCTTTCCAGATTATCACTTTCTACTCCTGGATGGCTCGCCACAGTAGTAAGCGGCAAACAATGGAAATATGCTCCCCATCTGCAAATGATAGACAGGGCATTAGTCAAAGCTGTTAGCAAGGGGGCTTCCAGCATTATGATCAATATGCCCCCAAGGCATGGCAAATCAGAACTAATTTCAAAATATTTCCCTTTCTGGTATCTTGGGAATTTCCCTGATAAAAAAGTGATCCTTACATCTTATGCACAGGAATTTGCAACGGTTTGGGGGAGGAAGGTTAGAGATATGATTGATATTTACGGGCAGAAAACCTTTGGTATAAGTGTTGATAAAACAAATCGCCCTGCACATAATTTTCATATAAAGGATCACGATGGTTTTATGAATAGCATAGGAGCCGGCGGACAGATTACCGGCAAAGGGGCAGATTTGATAATAATTGATGATCCAATTAAAAATGATGCTGAGGCAAACAGCATTACTTTACGTGATAATATCTGGCAATGGTATTCTACAACCTGCTTTACGCGGCTTGAGCCAAACGGAGTACTTGTAATAATCATGACCCGCTGGCATGAGGATGATCTCTGCGGCAGAATAATACGAAATGAT
>CAYQTZ010000101.1:0-8478 GCA_964420565.1 uncultured Hyphomicrobiales bacterium | reverse complement strand
CTTTTGTCAGATATGGTCTGAGCGGAGCGAGAGATGTAGTAAAAAGAGTCAGAAATATTGCAAGGAAAACATATTTGCGATATGGCTTCAAATAGACTAACAAACGTTTCAGCAAGGAAAAATCAAGTGCTTTGTAATCTGTGTCATACTGCATTCCCCGCATTATTAATCGACCTCCGGCAATTCCTGTTCGTCAAGCTCTCCTTTGTAAGTAACATATACTGTTTCGATAGTTCTTGTCGAACGTTTCAGTATTCTGAATTCATAACTGTCCAGCGTAATAATTTCATTGACATCAGGTATGCGTCCTATGGTATTGTTGATCAAGCCGCCCAGAGTTTCATACTCATCACCTTCTGGTAATGGCACCGGCAGCAGATCGTTAATATCATCTATAGCAACAGATGCAGTAATCTTAAATTCACGTTCATTGATTTTATCTACTAAAGGATCTTCGTCGTCGTATTCATCCTGAATCTCGCCTACAAGCTCCTCGATAATGTCTTCTAAGGAAACTATCCCTGCCGTCCCACCAAATTCGTCAATAACAATAGCTACGTGCACTTTATTGCGTTGCATTCTGTGTAAAAGCTCTTTTATATGGTCGTCCTCATTGACGAAGAATGCCGGTCTTATTATATCATGCAGGGTTATTAGATTACTATGCCGAATGATAGTTATAAGATCTTTGGCATATATAACACCGACTATATTGTCAATTGTTTTCTCATAAACGGGCATTCTGGAGAAACCTTCGTCTATTACCTGATTAAGTATTTCGTTGATATCGGAGTGGATTTCTAAGCCATATATTCTCCCGCGTGGCACCATGATCTGCTTCACAGGCGTTACCGAAAACTCGAAAACATTTTCCAGGAGCTTATGATCTTCTATATCAATGATACCTGTTTTTGAGCTTTGTTCTATTAATAAACGCAACTCCTCAGAGGAATGTTCTCCTTCGCTTTCAGAAGCGGACCGAAATCCAAGCATTCTTAAAAATAGATTGGCTAATGAGTTAAGTGCCCAAATAGCCGGTTTGAAAACAATATAGAATAAACGCAAAGGCAGGGCAATGGCAAGTGTCGTCTGCATAGATTTTTGTATAGCAAGGCTCTTAGGAGCGAGCTCTCCAAATATGATATGCAGCATCGTTATAGTTACAAAAGCTATCGGAAGTGCTATGCTATGAGCAACTTCCAGACTGATATCAATACCTAAAAAAGCCATCAGGTCTATTATTATCTCGGAAACGACACCCTCCCCTATCCAGCCAAGTCCCAAACTTGCAAGAGTTATTCCGAGCTGAGTGGCTGAAAGATAAGCATCTAAATTTTGGTGCATGTTTAAAGCTATCTTAGCTATCTGGCTGCCGTCCCTCATAGCTACTTCAAGCTGTGAAGAACGGATTTTTACAATGGCAAACTCCGCAGCTACAAAGAAGGCGTTAAAGAATACGAAAAGCAAAGTTATTGCTATATTGAGTATCATTTATGACTCATTCTGCTCATTCATTAAACTTAAGCTGTTATAATTAAATCTCTTCTCTAAATGATAACTAAAATATCCAGAGAAAAAATTTACTATTTGTTCAATAGTAGAATATGCAATATCCATGCCGTTAAAAACGGCACCATTTTTATTATAGATATTTTTTATTATTTCAATAGAATTTTTATTTAAAATAAAAGAATTTTCCAGGTCATAAGCATTTTTTGCGAGAAAAGTCCCCTCAGAATAGAGAAATGTCATAATTTGTTGGTTACCATTCACTCCTGTGAGATCAATGCCAAAACCCATAAGCTCAGCCAGCTTGATCTGGAAACTAATAAAGATAGTAAAGGGATGTATCTCTATACTATTTAATTTGTTCAGTTTATTTTTCAACAGATCATATAGCTCATAATTGGCATGGTCATTTTCCTGAGACTGAATTATGGATTCCATCATAGCCATACCTACAGCTAACTTGCTCATTGACCTTCGGATATTCCCCAGAGGCACCACAAGTTCTGCTTTGCTTAAAATATGCAGATCCCGGTTTGGCTTGATGTATATGTTTGTATATATTATACTCATCGGCTGAACGCTGCTGCCAAACTTGCTTTTTGAATTGCGGGCACCTTTAGCAATTACAGTTATCACGCCTTTTTCGTAAGTAAAAAGCGAAACGAGCTTGCTGGAATCTCCGTACTTTCTGGATTTCAACACTATAGCTTCTGTTGATAATATCATGCCTGATTACGCTATTTATAATATTCAAAAAAAGTAATATAAGAAAGATTGATTAATAAACCAATAAGCTAAGTACTCTAATCCACAATATCTATTTGAAATTCGGGCGGATTAAGTATAGTTTTCTTTACCGCACAGCTCTCTGCTGCTTTGATTACTGATGTTCTATATTTTTCAGGGAAATCTTCCGGCAGTTTAACATCTATCTTAATCTTTCCCATTTTTCTATTCACTGTGTCATATATCATTTTCTGTTCGAGTTCTATTCCGTCATAAGGTATATTTCTACTTTTACAAAAGCTGATGATATAGGCACCTGCGCAAGTAGCAATTGAAGCGAGGAAAAGCTGGTAAGGTGCGGGAGCGGTTTCGTCGCCACCATCTTTTTTGCTTTGATCTGTCTCTATAGTAAAATTTCCATAATTTGCATATACTTTCATATTTCCAGGCAAAGTGATTTTCATTGACATTTTATAAGTCTCCAATAACTATTTAATAATTAACAAACATTCAAAGAAACATAATCGCACCACCAAGAGAAATATTGGAAACAATAAAAATTTCAAATATATTTAGGTAAATATTCGTTTATTGTCATATTTAATATGATTAAAAATATATTTTGTTTAAACTAAGATAACAGGAAACTCTATGAAACTTGGAAAATTTGATATTGATATTGTGAACACAGGTATTTTCGGTCTTGACGGTGGCTCTATGTTTGGAGTTGTGCCAAAAGCAATGTGGGCTAAAGCTTACCATCCCGGTGATGACAAAAACCGCATTCCCCTATCTGCCCAGCCATTATTAGTCCGCTGGGATGATAATATCATGCTGATAGATACCGGCAATGGCGATAAATTCAACGATAAATTTGCTGAGATATATGCTTTGGACAGAAATAAGTCCTCAATCCTTAATGCCTTAGCCCCATTTAACATCAAACCTGAGGAAGTAACTCACGTTCTACTTACCCACCTTCATTTCGATCACGTCGGTGGGGCTACGCGGTATGCCGATGGCAAACTTGTGCCAAGCTTCCCCAATGCCAAACATTATGTACAGAAAGAACAATTAATATGGGCAAAAAATCCTTCGGAGAAAGATAAAGCATCTTTCCTGAAAGAAAATTACGATCCATTGATTGCCGAAGGACTATTGGAAACTATTGACGGCGAGGGCGAACTGCTTCCGGGCATCACTGTTTATCCCGTTTTTGGGCATACACAAGCTATGCAGATAGTAAAAGTAAGCGATGGAAAAGATGCTTTACTATATTGTGCCGATGTTGTGCCTACTTCAGCCCATATCCATGTGCCTTTCGTAATGGGATATGATAATTTGCCATTGAAAACCATCGAAGAGAAGAAACGCTTTCTACCACAGGCATACGAAGAAAACTGGACACTGGTGTATGAACATGATGCTTTCAAACAAGCAACTAAAATAATCTCGAACGAAAGAGGGTTTTCTGCAGGTGAGATAGTTCATATCACAGAGTCGGCAAGATGATGAAGCATGGAGATATAATAGAATACGATAATCGTAACCTGGTCTATGTCTGCACAGAAGGCGAGCTGGAAAACGGCAAAGCTGCAAGAATAATGCTTAATGACGATACCGAAGCAGCAATTTTTTTCGTTGATGGAAAGTATTATGCACTGAATAATGAATGTCCACATAATCATTTGAGAAAAATTCACAATGGCTTTATATCGCGTTCCACTGTAGCCTGCCCAATGCACGGCTGGACTTATTCTTTACTATCAGGTGAAAACATCAAGGGCGGAGCTTCGTTAGAATCATATAATGTACAGATCATAGACGGTGGTGTTTTCGTGGAAATTCCAGAACCCAAACGACCAAAATGGATGGATTCTTACTGAGTTTGAATATAAAAGACAAGATATTGGTTATATCTATAGGAATTTTTCGATGATATCGAGTAGCTTTTTATCGTCGATGGGTTTGGATATATAATCATTGCATCCTGCTTCAAGTGCTTTTATGTGGTCATCTTTGAAGGCATAAGCAGTTTGAGCTATAATTACAATATCTTTATTAAATTTGCGGATTTCTTTAGTAGCTGCTAATCCGTCCATTTTAGGCAGCTTGATATCCATTAGCACAAGATCGAAGTGTTTTTTGCTTTTCAATGCATCTATTGCTTCAATAGCCGTTACTGTTGTTGATATATTTTCATACTTTCTTTTAACAATTTTTTGGAGCAGCTTACATGAAATTACATCATCTTCTACAATGAGAATATTAATTTCTTTATTTGGCATTTTTTTCATTATCTCCTCAATCTTTTGATTAGTATAATCTCAGATTTCGCCTTATTTACTCAAATACTCACTTTATTAATTATTTTTTACTTCTCAATTACAAAGCCAATAGGAATTATATAAAAATACAATTAAATAGTAAAATAATCAAGTTTTATATTGAATTATCCGTTCAAATTTTGATTTAGTTAGTATTAATTTGATTAAATGGTATAACAGGGGTATTATAAGATCAATCATTCCTGATTGATTGATAATTAATATGTGACATGACATTATCTACCTCATAGCTAATTACTATTGTCTAAGAATTTAATGTTTCATCATTTTTTTTTATATTGCATTGAAAAAATCATGGAGAAAATTAAATGTATCTCAAAAATTTTACGCTTCCTTTTAAAATTGATGATATTTATGAAGGTCTTGCCGAATCTACAGGACTGCTCAGTTTTGAAGCCGATTCGCTTAAACTGGAGTTTAGCACTAAGGATAGTTTTATTGGTATAATTCAATCTGATGTAAAAAAAGTTTATATACCTTTAGATAAAATTGCCAGCATTAGACACAAAAAGGGCTTTTTCAGCGATAAGATATATATTATAACTAACAGTTTGGATATCGTAAAGCGACTTCCGGGCAGCGAAGGAAACGAAGTAGAGCTTGTAATTAAGAAAAAAAACCGCGAAGATGCTCAGGTATTTGCCTCAAAAATCAATCTTCTGATAGCAGAAAACCGCTTAGATGAATTAGAACACGAAACATTTTAAACCTTTTTGCAACATTAGTGTCTAATAAGTGTTGATTTAAATGGGGGATTATTCATTTTTTATTAAAGAAATCGAAATATTGAACTAATGAATACGTATTAAAGATAATGAAAAAGGAGTTTTTACTCTTTATTAAGGTTCAACAAAATTAAAAGGATGGTCGAAATGACACAGTTCATCAATAAAAATAAGTTATTATTGCTATCAGTATTCACTATATTATTATTCGGAGCTTTAAATCTTTCAGCTTGCGAAATAGATTTCAAGATCATAAAAGGAGATAAAGCAAAGTATCAGACAGGTGATCAGATTGTTGTAAAAGTAACTGTAGTTTTCACTCATCGCAACTGCCCCGAAGGCATTGATGCCACTGAGTTTAAAACCGATGGTCTGAAAATTGCCAAAGCCACTCGCTGGGAGGAAAAATCTACAGGCACCTTCGAGAGAAAACTGATGATAGAAGTTACCGAGAATAAAAAAGATATCAACATCACTGGCATCCGTACATGCGATAAGGAAGGCGGCTTTGGTTCTCTGGTATTGACTTCTAAATAACCAAACAGGAAAATAGATAATGCCCATACATTATAAGCAAAGTATGCTTAAGGATTCCTTTAGCATTGTAATTCTATTATCTGTATTACTGATCTCATCTTTCGTTCAATCTAATGCTCAATGCACGGGTTGTAGCTCTGAGCAAAAACAAGTTCGCGGGGTAGAATCCGAAGTTACAATAGCTCAGGACGACGAGTGGGAGGAATGGGACGGTGAGGATTCTACCACCACCCAAAGTGAAGAAGAATGGGAAGACTTTGACGAATCAGATTCTTCGAATATCAATAACGAAGATCCACAAGAACCAAAATACACCGTCTGGGATCGACTTTATTGGCCTCTCGGAGCTTTGTTTATGACGGCATTAGCTGGTGTATTTGTCAGATTTAAACCAACTCGCAAACTACGACCTTTGTTCTTAGTTGCATCAATAGTATTTCTCGGTTTTTATGTGGGAGCCTGTCCTTGTCCTATTTCAAGTTTGAGTTATACTATTATTGGTTTTACTGGAGGTCCTTTCATTTGGGAATCTATGGTCTGGTTCGTTGGGCTTATTCCTATAACTTATATATTTGGTAAAGTGTGGTGCGGATGGATATGCCATCTTGGTGCTATGCAGAAATTCTTATATACAAAAAAGCTTAAAGTTTTTCATTCCGAACGTTCGCAAAAAGTGATGAAGACAGTTCGCTGGGTATTAGTTGCAGCGTTAGTAGTTCAGCTTATAGCCACTCATACATATTTATTTGATAAGATAGACCCCTTTCGGATAGCTTATAATCTCGGCTTTGGTGCCGATTTTACAGGTTGGATATTGCTGGGCTTGCTACTGGTGTCTTCATTGTTCATCCATCGTCCATTCTGCAAATCAGCATGCCCAATAGGTTTGATGCTAGGCTGGGTCAGTAAAATTCCAGGGGCTTCGGTTATTGGAGCTGATGGAAATTGCACTGGATGCCGGCTTTGTAGTCAAGCATGCCTTTCGGATGCTATTGTCAGAAAAGATGACTATAGTGTGCTAAATAATCAGGATTGTATCGCCTGTGGAGAGTGTTTGGATAGCTGTAGGCAAATGGGACTTGGTTTTTACAGAAAAGGAAAGAAACACAATGACGTTGAAATATTATGCCATAGCCGCTCTGGTAACGCTGGGACTGATTTTCTCGACCGCGAATTCAGCTAAAGCTAACTGGGAATGCCGCTCGATGCTCGGTTCACATTTAAAAGAAATACAAGAGAGTTTTCCGCTGCGGTGGGCTTTGGAGTTAATGATGTCTCATGGCAAATTCGAGGAGCGAACAGTATCTAACGGAATGTTCATTACTGGAATAGATTATAGCTTTTTTGATAATACACATCAGTTCTATTTTGAAGCTACTTATAAAAATGTCGGCAAATTAACTGACGATAACCTTTTAAATGGAGATTTAGCAGGTCTTGATAAAAAAGTTGGCAATAATGGTGGATTCGGCTTCCGCGAAGCATTTTATCGCTTTTCCTTAGCAAGTACTCAATTAACAGTAGGGTTGCAATCAATGACTCTCGGCGATGAAATGCTCATGGACGAAAGAGTACTGGGTATTTCCTTTGATCAGAAAATCGGAGCATTCGATTTGAAGTTCCGCGTTGGTAGTGTTGAAAATAGTTTCTCTCGGATGGGAGATTTCTGCGGCTCCCGAAAAATTTTCAACCTTACGAGAAAGACTCAGGCAGCAGACGAACTTTGGAAGACCGATCTAAGTAGTTTCGTTATTGCGTGGGATCCAAACTATGAAGTTCCTCAAACACAAGAAGAAAATTCATATGACGATTTCGAGGACTTCGAGGATTTTGAGGATGTAGGAGTCAGCAAGTCTATCATCAGACTCGAAGAAGTGGGGCTTGTAGCTTATCAGGAGTTTGGCGAGGGATTTCCTTACGAGAAATACTGGTACGGCGGTTTTGTGAATCTTAAAATCCCACTTGATATTGATATGAAATTAGAACTTCTTGGCCAAAGTGTGCCTAATCATTCTGCCATAATATACTTTGCAGAGTTGCATAAAAATATTTTCTGGACAAAAGCTGGTAACTTAGACATGAAGGCAGGATATTTCGGCAAGCTTAATATTGACAAACAGGCACAATTCATGGCTACATTCAGCCATCTTTATCTCGGCGAAGTTATGCGATTGGACGGTAGAGACATCCCCGTTGCCTACGGCTCTGTGATACATACTTTTCCGTGGGATGTCAGAGTACATTTTAAAGTTACAGCTATTTCCCAAATAAAGAAAGATAGAATATCTGAGATAGATTTTGAGCTTGGAGTTCTGATATTTAATCATATCAAACTGACCCCAATATATAGTTACATTACCTCAAAAAATAATGACCCTATGAGTATGGTACGCTTAGAGATAAGGGGAGCCATCTAATATTATATCAATAAATTCAGCATTTTTTATGAAACTCTTCGTTTTGCATTATAATTTGATTCAATGATCATTGTATATTGCTTTTATATATCATCTGTATGATGAATCTTTATGAAATCTGACCATTGCAAAACCAAAGAAAATCCCCCTGAAGTGCCCCCTTTCCCGACAAGTCGGGATCTTCGATAAAAAAGGGGGATTTTATCTTACTTCCCC
>CAYQTZ010000100.1:0-8596 GCA_964420565.1 uncultured Hyphomicrobiales bacterium | reverse complement strand
GATAAAAATATTAAAGAACTTTCGATAGATCAGATACGCCAAGCAATTAGCATTGTACCTCAGGAGCCATTTCTATTCTCTATAAGCATCGCTGAGAACATCTGCTTTAGCAGACCCGAAGGGAGCGAAGAAGAGATTATCCATGCGAGTAAGTTAGCCCACTTTCACGAAGATGTAATGACTTTTGATGATGGCTATGATACTATTCTCGGTGAAAGAGGTATAAATCTATCTGGAGGACAAAAGCAGCGGCTGGCAATAGCCCGTGCATTGCTCAGAGAACCAAAGATATTGATATTGGATGATGCCCTATCATCAGTTGATACAGAAACTGAAAACAGAATTTTAAATGATCTTAGGATTTTTATGCAAAATCGTACATCCATTATCATTTCACATCGTATTTCGACGGTTCAGCACTCCGACACAATAATTACTCTGGATAATGGTAAAATAATAGAAAAGGGAACCCACGAGGAACTTCTTGCTAATAAGAGAAAATACTTTGAGCTTTGGTCCCGCCAGCAAATAGAAGAAAAAATCAAAAAATTATGATCCTGAATAAGAATCCACATCAACAACTACTCTGACCTTATCCGAATAGTGGTTTTTATTATATGTTTCTATAACGCTTTTCAATATATGCCTTAAAATTTTGCCTGAGGGATCTTTTTTCTTACTGCTTTTTATTACAATTTGCATACGGAAATATCTTCTGAGCTTAGGTATATTTGGTTGTACAGGTCCGAGTACATTTAATATATCATGTTCTTTTGGGAGATATTGTGCAAAAAGTTTCGAATGCTTTTCAACCTCGTCGTCGTCTATACCATTAAATTCTATCATGACAAATCGCATAAATGGAGGATATGCCGCAGACTTGCGGAATGAAATCTCAATATTATAGAACATATCATAAGAGCTATTCTGAACTGCCGCTATTGCAATGCTTTCGGGATGAGATGTCTGAATGATCACCTCGCCCGGCTTACTCCCGGTTCTGCCTGCTCTGCCAGAGACCTGTGTGAGTAGTTGGAAAGTGCGTTCCGAAGCCCGAAAATCTGGCATAAATAGCTGTAAATCTGCATTTATTACCCCCACCAAAGTAACCCTTGCTATATCCAGACCTTTGGCTACCATCTGCGTTCCTATCAGTATATCGGTCTCGCCAGAAGCAAAGCTGTGAAGTATCCTTCGGTGCGAACCCTTCTTTCTGGTAGTGTCAAGATCCATACGAAGAATATTAGCTTTGTGTCCTTCCTTCCTTAATATTTCTTCGAGAGCAGTCTCGACCTTCTGAGTACCTGCGCCAAGCTCGTTCAGCTTTGGGTAGCCGCATTCCGGGCATTCCTGGTAAGCGCGAACTGTCCAGCCACAATAATGGCATCTAAGCTGTCCGATTGACTTATGGTAAGTCATCGCCACATCGCAATCCTTGCATATTGGCACGTTCCCGCAATCAGGACATTCCAATAAAACAGAGAAACCCCGCCTGTTTTGCATCAGGATAACACCTTCTTTTCTCTGCAATCTCAAAATAATTCCATTGATGAGTTCTTTGCTAAAAGGGCCATCCATCTGCCCTGATTTTCTGGCGTTCAAAGTATCTACAATTTTTATTTTTGGCATGGCTGCACCGTCAGCCCGCTGGCTTATATGGAGCAAAGAATATTTGCCCGAGTGAGCATTACTGATACTTTCCAATGAAGGTGTGGCAGAACCGAGTACAACAGTGCATCTCTCAATTTTTGCTCGAACGACAGCGGCATCGCGGGCGTTATATCTTGGAGCAGGGGAATCCTGTTTGTAAGTATGTTCATGTTCTTCATCAACTATTATAAGACCTAAGTTTTTCAGTGGTGCAAAAATAGCTGACCGCGCCCCCAGCACAACACTCACCCTGTTATTAATAACAGCACGCCAAGAATCAAATCGCTGCCCTTCGGACATTTTGCTGTGAAGAAGAGCTATCTTATCCGGGAAAACTCTCTCGAAGCGGTCGATCAACTGCGGAGTAAGTGATATCTCAGGAACAAGTATCAATGCTGTTCTGCCCATCTCCAAAACCCTCTCAATAGCATGAATATAGACAAGAGTTTTACCACTGCCTGTAACTCCATGCAAAAGAAATGGTTTAGCGGAGGCATTCTCTATAGCAGTTAGGATTTTTTGTAATGCTGTATCCTGCTCTGCGGTTAGTTCAAGTTCTGCTTCATTGCGAGAGCTTAAATTCTCGTTAAAAACGAGCTCTTTCGAGCGGTCCACTTCCACTTCATAAATCTCAACATAACCCTTCTTTTCGAGTGATGTAACAATCTGAGTTGAGCAATTCACCTGTTTGACAGCATCTGCAACTAATGCTGGAATATCTGAATTCATCCTCAGAAGATAAAGATGACTCAGCATTAAAGATTGTTTAGGAGCTTTGCGGTCTAACTCGTCAAGTATTGACTTCAATTTGGCTTTATCATTTAATATTTCCCCACTTATGCGAACAGCTTTTTGTAACTTTGGTTTTGCAGATCTCTCAACAAATCTACGGCACCTGATAGCTCCCATTTTCTCAAGAGCATTGATTTGTAGCATGATAGATTTTGAATTGAGTTTTTTTTCAAGAGAAGCCACAGAAATATAATCAAATACTCCGAGCAGATGTTTATATAATTCAGCTCTTTTGGGTGCACGTTTTTCCAAATGTTCTAACTCTTCGTCAGTCAGTGGTGTGTCAATTTCCACCTTGAGCAAGCTCTTTGGAGACATACCCTGAGGCAAAGCAGCATTCAGAGCAATACCCCAACTCGTCAGGTAATACTCAGCAATCCATTTAGTAAGCTCCAACATATTAGAAGTGAATACGGGCTCATCATCTAATAATTCATATATCTCTTTGAGTTTTCGATTCTCTAAGCTGTCGGCTATATCAACAATAATTCCAGTTATAGTTCTTTTACCAAGCGGGACTAATACTCTTTTCCCAATCAGATCATCAGCTTGCAGATCAGCAGGCAAAGTATAGTCGAATAATCTATTTACAGGAATAGGCAGAGCTGCTTTTATGATTTTTTTCATATAAATTATTAATTATTAATTTCTTGTCTCATTAAAAATCGTTAAATTATATAAAATTTTTGCTAATTAAAACTTGTTGGATAAAATTGGGTGCAAAAATGAAATTAAAACCTTACATCAGAATTAGTTTACTGGCAGTTTTTGTGATTGTTGGTATCATTTTGGTCTTATCATCAAAAAGCAACGTAGAAACTATCGACAACGAAATACTAAAAGAACACAACAAATCCATACTGGCTTATGAAATAATTGATATGGAAAAAGACATGACGAAAGCAATAATCGACATGATAATAAAATCTGATACAATGCTCTCAAAGACCGAAGCTAACTTGCAAACGTATTTGAACGATCAAATACCTTCGAGAATATCATCGCTTAGTGAAGTGGTTTCTGATGACGAAGAGAAACAATTAGTCGAAAAGATCATTGCTTTACGTACCGACTTAAAGCCAATACAAAGTAAACTTCTAAAGCTATTAGAAGCTGAATCAGGAACAGCTGAAGTTATTTTGTATTACAGCGATATGGTCAATTTGCAGGAGAGTTACTACCCATTATTAAAAGAACTAATAGAAATCAGCAATACAAAAGTCAAAGAATCAGTAGAAGCTGCTTACAATTCTGCATCAACTTTAAACATTATAGCTTATATAGTTGTTATCTTAGGTGGATCAATAATACTGGTACTTATTAGTGAACAATTCTTAAATAGAAAGTCCACATAACGAATATTTCTTCTATTTTTACGTCTTATATAAAGCTGATATGTGTAACAAAAGCAACAGGACATAGGAATGAGAGGAATAAAGATAGCAGAGATTATAGCAGTGGCTATGTTTGTAATGTTTACTTTTCAGAATTGTGAATCTCAGAGCCAGGAAATAAAAACTATACGCCACGAGAAAGAACCAATAGATAACGACATAGCCGCCAATCAGGAAAAATTATATTATAACAGCAAAACAAACTTAGATGATAAAAATCAAAATATTGACATCTCTCGCAGGAATGCCATAACAAATACTATTGAGCAATGCAGCTCTGCAATTGTAGGTATCAATATTACAGAATTAGTACAGGTGGAGTATCGTGATCCTTTCTTTGATGACCCATGGATACGGCGTTATTTCAGATTGAAACCAAGAATACGGGAATATCAGGTGCAAGGGCTTGGTTCTGGTTTTCTGATCTCCCCAGATGGATACATACTGACCAACCATCACGTAGCGGGCAATGCTTCTGAAATTATTGTTACTATGTCTGGCGGAAAAAAATATGATGCCGAAATAATTGGGGCTGATAAGATAACAGATGTAGCTTTACTGAAAATTAAAGGTGAGGGTCTCCCCTATCTCGAACTTGCAGATTCCGAAGATATTATAATTGGTGAATGGGTAATAGCTTTTGGCAATCCCTTTGGTTTATTCGACCTGAACGCCAAACCAACAGTAACCGTTGGAGTCATATCTAACAGCGGAATAGATTTCATACAGGAACAAAGAATCTACAAGAAAATGATACAAACCGACGCTGCAATAAGCTCTGGCAACTCCGGCGGCCCCTTAGTAAATGCTCTGGGAGATGTAATCGGAATGAATACCATAATATTTTCTACTGCACAAACAAACAACGGAGCAGGAAGCATAGGTATTGGCTGGGCTATTCCTATTAATCGTGTAAAAAAAATAATTGAAATGCTAAAGGAAAAAGGCAAAGTAGCACGTAATTTAGATATAGGGCTCGAACTTAAAGAGGTTAACGAACAACTCGCTCGCTATCTAAGATTGAATACCAGCCAGGGAATTGTAGTTATCTCAGTTACCCGAGGCTCTCTTGCAGAAAAAAGCGGGATTGAACCGGGAGACGTAATTATTGAGATCAACGGAAGAAAAATGATAACTGATGATGATTATTTCTATGAAGTTTACGATACATTTATCGGCGATGAACTGGAAATGAAAATACTACGCGGCGATACAAAAATTAATAGAACAATTAAGCTATGACCCAGGTATATGAATGAACGATAAAAATATTTCCATACTTAAAGCAGACAATCTCGTTAAGCGATATAAAAAAAGAACCGTCGTTAAAGGCGTTTCCTTACAGGTTGACCAAACGGAAGTTGTTGGCCTTCTGGGGCCTAACGGAGCAGGCAAGACGACTACGTTTTATATGATAGTTGGTATGATAAAACCAAATGACGGCAGAGTATATTTGAACAATGCCGAAATAACTAATAAAGCCATGTACAAAAGATCAAAGCTTGGCATCAGCTACCTTCCTCAGGAATCATCCATCTTTCGCAAAATGTCTGTCGAAAATAACATCATGGCTATACTTCAGCTTCAGCCAATGAGCCGCAAACAGAGGAAAGAACGGCTCGAAGAGCTGCTTGAAAACTTCGGCATTGCCCATATCCGCAAAAGCCGGGGATATATGCTATCGGGAGGCGAACGGCGACGCTGCGAAATAGCACGATCTCTGGCTGCTAATCCAAAATTTATTTTACTCGACGAACCATTCGCCGGGATAGATCCAATAGCAGTCGAAGATATTATGAAAATGGTAACTGCTCTAAAAGATCACGGAATAGGAGTTTTGATCACCGACCATAACGTTCACGAAACACTATCTATTACCGACAGAGCTTATATACTTATTGACGGAAGTATCTATATTTCGGGAACTGCTGAACATATAGCTGATAACGAAGAAGTACGAAGGCTTTACCTCGGAGAGACTTTCAAATTAGAAAGATATTCAAAAGAATAATGATTTTCTGTTACTTTTTATTAACTCAAACGTTACTACAATTAGAAATTATTTTAATATCAAAATATACGAGAAATAAATGAAAAAGCTAATACTAATAATAATCGCAACCATAATAATCTTTTCTACTAATATATTTTCATCAGAGATTGGAAATGTATATATCCCTTTTAATACTTTTAATGACAAATGGGATCACCGCTGGTACTCATTACTTCCCGATAGCGAACAATACGAATCTATAGAAATACTAAGCTTTGATAATAAAGATTTCCTTAATAGTGTTTTCGTACTTGTAAAGCTGATCTCGAAAACTGACGGCAACCAGACTTTTTACTTCAATAATCTCCACAAAGCAAATTCATGGCACCACGAATCCAAGCATTCCCCAATGATCTATAAGACTGATGGCGAATTCGGCAAACCATTGGATTTGCAGCTATCCTTTACCGATGAATATGACAACTATTTCGAAGTTAACTTCAACTGCCAAAACTCAGAAGCTCTGGACGACGGTTTGGCTGATGTTACAACAAATAATGCACATGAAGTAATCTCTGTAATTGCCTTTGAAATGAGTTGCATCCCGGAATTTCTTTCCGTTAGTATTAATGATCAGAATATCAGCTACGATAATAAAAAAAATAGCAGTGATATTTGGAAATATAAACCAATGTATTCTTTCAATAACTATAATTTAATTTTAAAAGGAAACGCTAAAATCACTATATCAGAAAAAAACAGAGTTTATGAAAAAGATGGTTTTGATTTCAATGTTACCAAAGACGGGAATAAAAATATATTACGCACTAAAAACATTGGCTTCAAAAAATATGTAGAGATAATCGCAGATTCTTTGAACCAAATGGAAAGCTATACATATTATAACTTCGATAATTATTTTAAATTTGAATTTGATCCACCACTTCATTCAACTAAAACACCTGAAACTGAAAACAAAAGCGAGCAGAAAGTAATTAAAACAACGTTTACAATATCTGCCTCACATATTAAAGATACAATTTACGGCGAATCATTGTCAGATTTCAGACCCGGGTTTATCCATACTGAATGGTACTTAATCAAACCGAGTTGGGCTTCTGAATATAATTTCATGACCGATATGACTTTGCAAAATAAATACGTCTATCAATTAATGGTCCTACCCCTACCAGACTAAAATTGAACCATGAAGATTGACAATAATAAATATCCTTTACCAAAGAGATTACGCCACCATACCGCAGCTAATCTATATATCCCGTGGGCTGAACTAACCGAAAAGCCCAAGTACTATCCTCCGCTATACTCTAAGATAGACTGGGGAACTGTCTTTTTCAATAAAAAGAAACCTGATATATTGGATATTGGATGCGGCAAAGGAAAGCTCCTTTTAGATCATTCTGAAATTCATCAGGACAAAAATATACTGGGTATAGAAGTTAGATCGCAGGCAGTGGATTGGATTAATAAGGTAATAAAAGGCGAGAATCTGCCAAACGTAGCAGCTTTGTGGTATAGTGTTGTCAATGGACTTCAATTCATAGAAAGTGAGTCTATAGAAAAAATCTTTTATTTGTTCCCGGACCCCTGGTTCAAATATAAACACAAAAAGCGACGTGCTCTAAATGAAAAGACTATCAAAGAGTTTTACCGCATATTAAAAAGTGGTGGCATGCTATATCTGGCTTCTGATGTACCAGAAGTAAATGATTATCATACCTCACTACTTAAATCATTCAGCAAATTCACTACAAAAATAGCAGACGAAGAACTCTGGCAATTACCTCTAACCAACAAAGAAAAATTTTGCAAATTAGAAAATATAGATTATGTTAGAATGATATGTTTTAAATCCTGAGAAATATTGATAAATGGAAAATTTCGGCGAATTAGAAAAGCTAATGGAAAGCTTAGGTGCAGATTTCATTAAAAAGATAGCTACTACATTAGCTGGCATATTGATTCTGTGGCTAATTCGGTATTTCATACTACGCTTTATAAATAAAAGCGTAAAGGAAATCAGAGCCAAGTACAAATGGCGTAAGTATATAACTTATATCATTGTCCCATTTGGATTATATTTAATCGCTAATATCTGGATTGATGAATTCAAATCTTTATCTACATATCTCGGATTATTATCAGCAGGTATTGCCATAGCGCTTAGAGAGCCTTTTGTTAATCTTGCCGGCTGGCTTTTCATAGTTTGGAGACACCCCTTCTCTGTTGGAGATAGGATCCAGATAGGAAACAGCTTCGGAGATGTAATTGACCAAAGGATATTCCAGTTTACTATCATGGAAATCGGAAATTGGGTGGATGCTGAGCAATATACCGGCAGAATGGTTCATATACCCAACTCAAAAGTATTTACTGATGTACAGGCAAATTACAGCGACGGATTTAGCTTTATCTGGAATGAAATTAAAATTCTTCTAACTTTCGAAAGCGATTGGCAAAAAGCAAAAAGATTAATTTCCAATGTTGCATTAATGCACGGCAAAGAATATGGAGATAAAGCTGAGCGTGAAGTGCATTCATCTTCCTCTGATTTCATGATATATAAACCCGAATACATACCGACCGTTTATACTTCTGTAAGAGATAGCGGCGTAGAGCTAACTATTCGCTATGCCACCCCACTGAGAAAACGCAGAGTAACCGAGCAAATAATTTGGGAAGAAATTCTAAAAGAATTTGCAAAGCACGACGATATAGACTTTGCTTATCCTACTACAAGATTTTA
>CAYQTZ010000099.1:0-8634 GCA_964420565.1 uncultured Hyphomicrobiales bacterium | reverse complement strand
CGACATTGCTGACCAGACTAACCTCCTCGCTCTTAATGCGGCTATTGAAGCGGCACGTGCAGGTGAGCAAGGACGCGGGTTCGCAGTGGTTGCCGACGAAGTTCGTAAACTCGCCGAACGCACAACAGAAGCTACGAAACAGATAGCTACGATGATCAAGGGTATCCAAAGCGAAACCCAGCAAGCCGTAGAAGCCATGAAGAAAGGTAACGACGAGGTAACAAGCGGTATTGAACTTGCCGACCGTGCTGGCAACTCGCTCGAGCAAATAGTTAGCAGCTCTCAGGAAGTACAGGATATGATCAACCAGATCGCTGCTGCCAGCGAGGAACAGTCCTCCACCAGCGAGGAAATAGCCAAGAATGTGGCATCAATTTCTGAAGTCTCCAGAGAATCTGCCAAGCGAGTACAGGATATAGCCCACTCCTCAGACGATATGGCAAAACTCACAGAACACTTACGCGACCTGATGAATCAATTCAAGATTCGCAGCGATGGATCAAATGACTACGGAATGGATGAAGAACCTATCAAGATCAAAGGATCGAAGGGCAAATCACTTCCTCCGAGAGAAAGTTACTGATATCATAAAGAGTAGATAAAATTAAACGGGATTGGCAAGAAGTCAATCCCGTTTTTTGTTTAACCCAATATTTCCATCGCTAAAAGCAGCATTTAGAAATCATAATCCCAAAATTAATCACTCCCCAGCCCAGCAATATAAACAAGGGATAGGATAAACCCTTGTTGTAATTAGGCATAGGCGTTAATCTTTTTGTTTTCTGTCAATATTCATTCATATATATTTAGCAAAACGGGCTTGACTGATGGCTATAACATACTTTCTTAATCGACAGTTAGCCGATATTTATTTATATAAATTCATCCAATGACTTTATAGCCATCGGATGAATTACAACTAATACTTATTTTACGTTAGGACCCAGCATCTTTTCAGGTTTTACTTTCTCGTCGAATTCTTCGGCAGTAAGGATGCCAAGCTCGACGGCAGATTCTTTTAGTGAAATACCTTTGTGGTGGGCATTTTTGGCGATTTTTGCTGCGTTATCGTAACCAATATGAGGGTTCAGAGCTGTTACGAGCATGAGAGTATTATTCATATAGAAATCTAATTTTTCTTTAATTGGCTCTATCCCGGCGGCGCAGTGATTGTTGAACATTATACACGTGTCAGCAAGCAATCTGGCACTTTGCAAAAAGTTATAGATAATTACTGGTTTAAATACGTTAAGTTCGAAATTACCTTGGGAACCGGCAAAGTTAATTGCTGCGTCGTTTCCAAAAACCTGTACGGCAACCATTGTCATAGCTTCGGACTGAGTTGGATTTACTTTGCCTGGCATAATCGAAGAACCTGGTTCGTTTTCGGGTATCTGCAGTTCGCCGAGACCACAGCGAGGGCCAGATGCTAACCAGCGTATATCATTAGCAATCTTCATCAGTGATGCGGCAAGAGTCTTTAATGCACCATGGGCAAAGACCAGCGCATCGTGGGTGGCAAGTGCCTCGAATTTGTTCGGAGCAGTAACGAAAGGCAAACCTGTAATATCAGAAATTTTCTTTGCAACTATTGTGGCAAAATCAGGATGTGTATTTAATCCTGTTCCGACTGCAGTGCCGCCGAGTGCTATCTCGTATAATCCAGGAAGTACAAGATTGATCCTCTCAATGGCTTTATCTAACTGCTGAACATAAGCAGAAAATTCCTGCCCCAGCGTAATCGGAACGGCATCCATCAGGTGAGTTCTACCACTTTTTATAATATCCTTGAAATCATCAGATTTTTGTTTCAAAGTTGTATGAAGTAGTGCCACCGCTGGAATTAGTACATTATTCAACTCTTCAGCTGCTGCAATGTGCATGGCAGTTGGGAAAGTGTCGTTCGAGCTTTGCGATTTGTTTACATCGTCGTTTGGATGGATTGGCTTTTTGCTGCCAAGTTTACCGCCAGCCATTTCGATAGCACGATTTGCGATTACTTCGTTAGTGTTCATATTTGACTGAGTGCCAGAACCAGTCTGCCAGATGGACAGAGGGAAATGCTCGTCTAACTTGCCATCAATTACTTCGTCAGCTGCCTGAACGATAAGCTTTTCCTTATCTTTAGTCAATACTCCGAGATCAGAGTTAGTCTGAGCAGCGGCTTTTTTCAGAATGCCCATACCGCGGATTACCTGACGAGGCATTTTTTCCATACCAATAGCAAAATGAATTAGTGAACGTGCCGATTGGGCTCCCCAGTAAACGCTTGATGGGACTTCGATTTCGCCCATTGAATCCTTTTCGATCCTCATTTTCATAACTTTTCCTTGAATATTTTGTTTAACATACAAATAGTTGTTTATAAATCCATATCAAATAGCATAACATTATTAAACATAAAAGATACAAATTATTTGCGATTATTAAAAAAATATTTTTAAAGCTAATAATAGTCCATACTGATTTTTTTGCTATGGTCTCAGTATTAAAAAGAAACCAGACTATAGCAAAATGAAGAAAAAACACCTCCTCAATCTATCTCTTAAAAGAGGTGGAGTAAGATAAAAGTCCCCCTCTTAAAAGAGGGTGAGGTTAAGATATTATGTTTCAATGGCTTAAACGCTCATTTGCTTGATAGGGAGGTTCGGGGAGGGATCATTTTGATTGTTTTCACAAACACCCGTTCAATCCCCCTCTTAAAAGAGGGGGAAGGGGGGACAAATTTTAAATTCAGATTGTAATTTATTTATTACTATTTAGATGAATACCATGATATATTAAGATTTCTTGCTGCAAGTGCATCATCCAAACGTCTAACAGGGGTGGTTAGTGGAGAGTCCTTTACTTTATCAGGTGTTTCTTTGGCTTCTCTGGCAATAGCTATCATTGCATCTGCGAGTGCATCGAGATTTTCAATTGTTTCGGTTTCTGTTGGTTCTACCAGCATAGCTTCTGATACTATTAATGGGAAGTAAACTGTTGGAGCATGAAAACCATAATCGAGTAATCTCTTGCCAATATCTTTGGTGGTTACTCCGTTTTCTTTTTTCTGAATATTACCGCTTATAATGAACTCGTGCATACAAGGTCTATCGAATGGAGCTTCGTAATATTTTTTGACTTTGCTGAAAAGATAGTTGGCATTTAATATTGCATTTTTGCTAATATCTTTCAATCCTTCGGCACCATTCATCAGAATATAGGTCAAAGCTCTGACAAATACTCCAAAATTGCCAAAGAATGAATGTAAGCTGCCGATAGTTGTGTCATTGTTCATTATTAGATCGTAATCTTCGTCATTTTTGATAACTTGGGGAACTGGTAAAAATGGCAGTAGTTTATCGCTTACGCATACTGGTCCTGATCCTGGCCCACCACCACCGTGAGGTGTTGAAAATGTTTTATGCAAATTGATATGTACGCAGTCAAATTTCATTAGTCCAGGTGTTGTAATGCCGAGCAAGGCATTTAAGTTAGCACCATCCATATACATCAGTCCACCGCAGCCATGTACGAGCTTTTCAATTTCTACAATGTTTGGCTCGAATAGCCCAAGGGTGTTTGGATTAGTAAGCATAAAGCCAGCCACTTCATCGGTGCAATTGGATTTTAGGTCTTCGATATCAATAGTTCCATTTTCATTGGATTTCACACTTTTAATTTTAAAGCCACCTATTGCGGCAGAGGCAGGATTTGTGCCGTGAGCAGAGTCGGGAATGAGAATGATATTGCGTTTGTCATCGTTGCGACTTCTATGATATGCTCTGAACATCAGGATACCAGTGAATTCACCCTGGGAGCCGGCAGAGGGTTGCAAAGATACTCCTTGAAGCCCTGTGATCTCTTTAAGGGATTCGCCCAGTTCATACATTACTTCTAAAGCTCCCTGCACATTTCTAATCTCTGAGCATGGATGAACATTGATGAATCCTGTTAATCCAGCGGTTTTTTCATTCACTTTGGGATTATACTTCATAGTGCATGAACCGAGAGGATAAATACCTTCTTCGATATTAAAGTTCAGTTTGGAGAGCCGCACAAAATGGCGAGCAATTTCATTTTCGCTGACTTCTGGCAGGGCAAGTTCTTTTTGTCTGATCATTTCTTTTGGTAATGCATCGTTTAGAGAAACTTCCGGGACGTCCATTTTTGGTAATGAGTAGCCCTTCCTGCCGGGTCTGCTTTTCTCAAATATTAATTTTTCCATTATCTTATCTTTCCATAAATCGTAAATTCGTCAAAACACAAATTTTAATAAAAATTGGCTTACATCAAAATTATATTTCGCTCAGATGAAAATAAGCTTGGAGGGCATTTTTAGCGGCGTCTTGCTCAGCTTGCTTTTTGCTTTTTCCCCAACCTTTTCCTATCATTTTATCATTTAGGTAAACGCCTACAGTAAATTCTTTATCGTGGTCTGGTCCATGCTCTTCAAGCACGGAATATTCGGGGAAGGGGTTGCCCTCTGCTTGCACTCTTTCGAGCAAATTACTTTTATAGTTTTTATCAACCATCATGCTGTTGCTCATCATAATCGGCAGCATAGAATTTACGATGAAATTTCTTGCATTATCCAAACCTGAGTCAAGATAAATAGCTGCAATTATTGCTTCTAATGTATCTTCTAATATTGATTCACTGCCCTGTTTCATAGATTTTTCAGCACTAAAACTAAGCATGAGGAATTCATCTAAATGTAATTTGCGGGCGCATAAAGCTAATGAGCGTTTATTTACTAACCAGGAACGCATTTTAGTAAGTTTTCCTTCGAGTAAGTTTGTGTGCATTGAAAAAAGATAATCTGCCACAACCATACCTAACACACTATCTCCGAGGAATTCTAATCGTTCGTTAGAAAAAAACTCCTGACCATTGGGCAGGCATTGTATATAGGATCTGTGGGTAAGTGCCTGCTCGAAATATTCTTTGTTGATAATAGTCAAACCAAGAGTTTCTTCTAAATCTTGCTTACGTTCATCATTTAAAAATCCAACCGAAGGGAAATTACCCTTACGGTTGGATTTAAACTTAATATGCTTTAAAGGAGTAAACCTTAGTAAACCATTGTAGATCTGTTGAAAAATATCTGCCACAAGACAATCAATAATTATTAAACATTTACTCCTCGAATTTTTTAAAGCAAAGCGAAGCATTATGGCCTCCGAAGCCAAAAGTATTGCTTATTGCTGCTTTGATATCTTTTTTTACAGGCTTATTTGGAGTGTAATCCAAATCACATTCCGGATCAGGTGTAAAATAGTTAATAGTAGGCGGCACTATTCCATTTTTGATAGAAAGTACTGTTGCTATTGACTCTACCGCTCCGGCAGCCCCTAAGAGATGTCCTGTCATAGACTTTGTAGAGCTGATCGACATATCTTTCAGATGATCACCGAATACTGTTTTGATTGCCTCGGATTCATTTTTATCGTTATGATAAGTAGAAGTGCCGTGAGCATTTAAATAATCAATATCGTTGATGGTCAAATCGGCATCTGCGATACACTTTTTCATGGAATTAACCGCACCTTTATGCCCTGGTGCCGGTTGTGTGATGTGGAATGCATCATCAGTCAGTCCAATACCTGCAAATTCTGCGTATATTTTAGCGCCTCTGTCCATGGCGTGTTCGTAGGTTTCAAGCACTAGAACACCTCCGCCTTCAGCCATTACAAAGCCATCTCTATCCTTTTCAAAGGGGCGGCTTGCAGTTTCGGGGGAATCGTTCCTTGTGGAAAGAGCCCTCATTGCATTAAAACCGCCAACTCCCATTGGACATATAACGGCTTCGCTACCACCTGAGAGCATCACATCGGCATCACCACGCTGCAATAGCATAAGTGAATCTGCCAAGGCGTGTGAAGATGTGGCGCAAGCTGAAACTGTGGCATAATTCGGACCTCTTAAGCCCCATCTGATAGCAATATACCCTGCGGCTATATCTAATATCAGCATAGGGATAAAGAATGGGGAAATCCTGTCGGGCTTTCCGCCTCTTTGGTAAAGAATTTCCTGCTGCCGGTGATAAGTCCACATACCACCTATACCTGAACCAAAGACAACTCCAACGCGGTCTTTATCGGTTTTCTCGAAATCTATACCGGCATCATCTACAGCCATACTGGCAGAAGAAATAGCTAATTGGGTAAACATATCCATTCGCTGAATTTCTTTGCGATTCATGTGTAGTAAAGGATCGTAATCCTTTATCTCGCATGCAATTTTGGTGGCAAAATCTTCGGTATCAAACCGGGTGATCATATTACCACCGGATTTTCCTTCCATCATCGCCTGCCAAAATTCTTCGACTGTATTACCTATGGGTGTAACTGCGCCCAAGCCGGTAACAACAATTCTGGGAAAATTATATTTCGGCATATACTCCCGCCGTTTCTATGAAATAATAATTCTTAGTTTTTTAACTTTTTGCCTTTTCCAGGAAGCTTACTACGTCTTTTACTGTCTGGATTTTTTCTGCTTCGGTATCTTCTATTGTAATATCGAACTCTTTTTCGAATTCCATGATGAGTTCAACTGTGTCCAATGAATCGGCACCGAGATCTTTTGTAAAGTTTGCATCATCTGTGATCTGAGATTCTTCTACGCCAAGCTTCTTTACGATAATTTCTGAGACTTTTTGTTTTAAATCAGCCATTTCTAACTCCGTTTAAATAAAATGAAACATAATCTATTATTTATAACACTATATTGCTAAACCACCATCTACATTTATTACCTGACCAGTTACATAGCTTGACTCTTCGGATGCAAAGAACATCACTACGTCAGCTATTTCAGCGGGTTTCGCAGGTCTTTTCAATGGAATATTTTTCATATAATAATTAATTACTTCTTCTGATAATTTTTTTGTCATTTCGGTTTCTACAAATCCTGGTGAAATGCAATTCACTAAGATATTCCTCGAAGCAAATTCTTTTGCTAAAGATTTAGTCAAACCTATGACTCCCGCTTTCGAGGCGGAATAATTTGCCTGTCCGGCGTTGCCAATAGTACCGACAATAGAACCTATATTGATGATCCTGCCTTGGCGTTGGGACATCATCTGGCGGCAAACTGCTTTCGAGCATAAGAATGTGCCCTTCAGGTTTGTTGCTATCACCGAGTCCCACTCTTCTACTTTCATTCTCATCACTAAATTGTCGCGTGTTATGCCAGCATTATTGACTAAAATATCAATTCTGCCAGATTTTTCAATTACTTGTTCAATAGCTTTCGTTATTGAATCCAGATCAGTAACATCCACTTGTATTGCTTCTACGCTTTTCCTTAATTCTGGATTTTCTACAAATTCTCCTTCTGGAAGTACGTAATCTAAAGCATATACTTTAGCTCCCTCAGTAGCGAGCTTTTCAACAATTGCTAATCCTATGCCGCGGCATCCGCCTGTTACTATTACTATTTTTTCTTTTAATCTCATTTTCAGTTCTTTATATATATCTGAATAACATAGAAATACAAATATATTAAAATTTCTTTAGTTATATTAAAGTTTTTTCTTCAATTGATCGGCTTTGTCTATACCGTCAATCTCAATATCCTTTAAAGTCCTTTTTACTAAACCTTGTAAGACTTTCCCAGGTCCTATTTCTATATAATTGCCAATTCCGTCATTCTGCATTTTGAGTAATGTCTGACTCCATTTCACTGGTGATGTAAGCTGCATTATCAAAGCATTCTTAATTTCCTCGGCATCCGTTAGCGGCATAGCGAAAACATTTGAATACACTGGTTTATTGGCATTAGAGAAATCTATGCTATTAATAGCTTTTTCCAATTCTTCCTTAGCCGGCTTAACTAATGGCGAATGGAAAGCTCCGCTTACGTTTAGTTCCATTGTCATTCTTGCCCCGTTTTCTTTGAATGCAGAAATTTTTTCTCTCAGGAAATCTCTGGACCCCGATATTACAATCTGTCCCGGACTGTTATAATTAGCAGGAACGGCTATTCCGTCTCCGCTTTCGGTCAGTTGTCTGCATATTTCTTCCACTTTATCATCCTGCATACCTATTACAGCAAACATTGTTCCCGGTTCATGCTTTCCTGCTTCGAACATTAGTTTACCACGCAAAGCAACTAATTTTAGTGCATCTTCAAATTTTAGAACGTCAGAAGCATATAATGCAGCATATTCACCTACTGAATGCCCGGCTGTAACGTCATAATCAAGTTTGCCATTTAGAATGTCTATTATGACTGCTCCATGCAAAAATAGAGCTGGCTGGGTATAGCGTGTTTCTGTCAGTATTTCTTTCGGCCCGTCGAAGCATATTGATCTTATATCGTAGCCAAGTATATCATTGGCTTTATCAAGTATCTCGCTTGCCAAAGGGTATTCCCCGGCTATGTCTTTCATCATTCCAACATATTGCGAGCCCTGTCCTGCAAAAAGTAAAGCTGTTTTCATTTTTTTATCTTTAATATATAAATCAATAATATATATAAATCAATCATTCATATTCCATCGCATATATACAGATCCCCATGTGTATCCTGCTCCAAAGCTTGAAAGTACCAAGCGGTCGCCTTTATTGATCTTACCGTCTGAATGCCATTCGGATAAACAGATCGGTATTGTGCCTGCTGTAGTATTCCCATATTTTTCAATATTTA
>CAYQTZ010000098.1:0-8699 GCA_964420565.1 uncultured Hyphomicrobiales bacterium | reverse complement strand
AAACTCAATGATGTAATCCACCCATCTTCCGTATTCGCTGCGAAGGTTTGCTATCATTCGTTTATCAGCGAGTGCCTGCCCGACGAAATCATCCCCCCATGTGTGCTCGAAGAACATATTGTTCTGGAAAAAATCAATATGAGCAAGGACGTGGTAAAATATCATGATATTCAGCCAGTCCGGATTATTATCATTATAAAAGCTGATAGCCGGACGAGAGTTGATAACGGTCTCGTAAGGATTCGATGGGAAGAGCTTATATTTCCCGATACCTTTCAGCACCTCTACGTCATTTACCCAGTAATCATAGAGAGTTGGGATCATGGTTTTTGGTGAAAGCTCGAGCATATCGCGATTAGTAACGATATACTCCAGAGTTTCATCGTTGAAGCTGAGACCGGCATCGCGAGCGCGCATTTTGCACTCTTCCATTATTTTTTTAGTATGTTGGTTTATTAGTTCCATATCAATCTATTCATTTTTTATGATAATTTCAAAATATAACAAATATTTTTCATTAGCTTGTTGATTAACCTATTCAAAGCGTAATATGTTAATAAACGGAGCGATTCTTTTTTCTGATAATTCAATATATTCTTTGATCAATTCAAATCCTACAAAATTTCTGTCACTTTTTAATGCTGCAATTCCAGTTGTTCCGCTACCCATAAATGGATCTAAAATAATGTCCTTTTTAAATGAGTATAATTGGATCAGTCTGTAAGGTAAATCTATTGGAAAAGGAGCAGGATGGCCAACTCTCCTTGCAGATTCAGCATTAAATGTCCAAATAGATTTTGTCCATTCCATGAAATCCTCTTTTGAAATGGAATTTTGTTTTGATTCTAACTCGTTTCTTTTTCTCTCTCTTTTATAATCTCCTTTAGAAAAAACCAAAATATATTCGTGAATGTCTCTTAAGATTGGATTTGATGCTGACATCCAACTTCCCCATGCAGTAGAAGGACTCGCACTTGCTGCTTTATTCCAAATTATTTCTCCGCGCATATTGAATCCTATTTCAATCATCAATTGTGAAATGTAATCAGAAAGTGGTATATAGGGTTTTCTACCGAGATTTGCAACGTTGATGCAAGCACGTCCGCCATTAACTAAAACCCGATAAGTTTCTATGAACACCTTATTTAACATTTCTAAATAATCTTTCAATGATAGATCTTCATCATATTCTTTTGAGACATTGTAAGGTGGAGAAGTAATCATTAAATGCAAAGAATTGTCAGGAATCATTGACATATCTTCTGCAGTTCCTAAAATTGTTTTGTTTATTATTTCTTCAGGAAAATCATTTGTCTTTTCATTAACTTCCAGATTTTTGTTCAACTCTTTATATAATTTTGAATTATAAAATTTTGATGAATCGTGATTAATTCTCCCATTTGTTCCAAATGAACTTGATTCCGTTCCTTGTCTGTTTTTATATATTGTTTTCATATCGGTCAACTTTGATCACTTATTAATCTTAAAAATCTTACTGCTTTTGAAATATCATCTTTTTCTTTAGCAGAAATGGATATGATTTGACCTAACATTTTTTTAGGCAACATTGAAGAAAAGAAATTCATATCTGAATTAACAACTTCAGTGATATAACTTGTCAGATCTTTATAATTAGAAAATGTTTGAAAACCTTTTCCCTCTGTATTTATAATGCAGTCAAATGTTGGGTTTGGGTATAAAGAAATAAAGCTCTGGATAATCCCTGCTTTCTTTAGAAAATCTACTTTTTGCATATAATTCCTTGTAATAGGACTGTTGCCTAAAATAATAATTGGAATTTTTGTTGATTCACTACCTGAAACTCGTATATTTATTGATTTTCCAATTGCTTTAAGCATTGAATCTGAACGTAGAATGGAAGGATTACCTTTATGAGTCTTATAATCTCCAATAAAATTAACTTGATTGCTATCAAATTGATAATTGTTAACAATGCTCATTTTAATTTCAAAAAGCAGTTTTATATTCTCTGCTTTCTGTTGAGTTTGATAGGTTGAGCAAAAAGCTAAATCAGCATTGCTTTGTGTTGTTAGTCCTAACTCAGAACAGACAACACTATTCACTGCATACAAACCTAAATTTTCAGCAATTGATTTTAAAAAATCTTTGCACCATTTTTCTGTATATTGTCCAATTAATGAGTTTCTATTTTGTAAAGTCTGTCCTTCGGCACTTATACCTTTTGGGACATAGGCAAAATAGCCATCTTTCAGGTTGTAGAACAATTGTTCAGGAGAAGCAAAGTTATTCAATGCTTCCTTAAAGAATCTCTTTTCTATATCTTTATCCCAAAATATCATCTTTTCTCTATTGATGTTTATTAATAAAACATAAGCTTACGATTCATATATACTATAACTGATTACAATTAATACTACTTAGTCTCCGCTACCAATAATTTGATACTTTTGATTATTCTGTCTTCACTGCCTTCAGTTGCTGAAAAAGCATCTAATTTGATCAGGTCTGGCTTTTCTTTGAGCAGTCCCGATCTGTTCATATATTTCTCCACAGTAGTCTCTCCACCACGCGACCATGAATTTTTTGCTATCGTGATGCCGACTCTGTTTACGTACCCCAGCATTTTCGATGTAGCTTCGAGCATTTTCTTGCCGTCTTCCTCCCAGTCGTCGCCATCAGTTCCATAGAAGACATAGATATTATAATCGCGTGCTAAGTTCTCCTCTTCGATAATTTTATTTACCATCTCGAAAGCAGGGAATACACTTGTACCGCCAGCTACCGCAGAGTTGTGATATGTATAGAAATCAGGGACTTCCTTCGCTTCGTTATCATGAAGTATGAAGCGGCTTTCCACCATATTTTGGTATTGATACATGAGCCAACTATAAATGAATAAATGCTGTGTAGCTATAACTTCTGTCGGCTTGCCTTGCATTGATCCGGAATAATCACGAACAAAGAAAACAACTGCCTGGCTTTCATAATCTTTTTCTTTGGATAAAATTCTATATATCTGGTCTTTCGGATTGATCAGCAGATCTTCAGTATTGATTGGCCCTTTTCCGCTTATCCTGCCGAGCAGGATGTTTGTGCGGATCACCCTGTTCAAAGTAGCTTTTTTGTCGAGTATCTGCCCGAAGCCCCGATTTCTGTCTGTCAGATCATATTTGTATTTGGTGATTGACTGCTTTTTCCCTTTATCCTTTATATTCGGCAACTTGAATTTTTCAGTCAGCACTTTACCGAGGTCGAACGCTTCCTGAGCGATGTCATGGTCGGATCCCTCGCCCTGACCAGCACCTTCGCCCTCGCCCTGACCTTCTTGTGGTTGAGCTGGCTGCTCGCCGATCACTTCGCCTTCTTCGCCTTCGCCGCTACCGCCAGTTTCATCTTCCTCTTCGGTGGTGGAATCGTCGTGATAGAATTTTGGCTCTGTGGTCGTGGGAACGACTATGATCTTTTTCTTATTATCTTTGTCGGGCTTGATCAATCTTCCCAGACGTATCCTGCGTGGGAAGCCGTCTTCCTCCCGCTGATTATCCTTTTCCATCAGATCGTCTATGGTCTGAAGATTTGTCAGAGGGCGGCTTTCAGGGATTTTTAGATCCTGAAGAGTCTCGAAAGGTGGATTGTCATAGAGACCATTAAAAAACTCCTCATCATTATCGGAATGATCAATGATGTAATGCTCACCCTGAAACTCCATTTCCCTTTCTATCATCTCTTTTTGAGCAGGGGAGAATTCTTTATTATTCAATATATTCAAATCTGTTTGCTTCATAATAGTTCTTTGTTTATTTCAGTTATGACTTTCCAAGTCTTGAAGGATTAGGAAGTCTTTCACATTTTACAAGTAAACTCCTTCATTTACAGCATCATCAATTAATGGGGTTTTATTGTTAATATTATGAACTTCATTATTTGTTGCGATAAAGAAGTCAAGGAAGATGTCGTATTTCATGTTAATCTCGAATGCCTGATCAAATGCTCTATTCCTTACATCCATTGTCTCTGGCTCATTTATCACAACAAGAACATCATAGTCCGAATCCTCAGTAGCAGTATTCTTTGCCTGAGAACCAAATAGAATAACATCTTTGACTTTGATCTTTGCTTCATTGATCAAAGCATCCTTAAATTCTCTTACTATTTCTAACTTTTTTTCCATCAATACGTAATCTAAATTTATTTATACTATACTAATTCTATCATTTCAGGAGATTTAGCACCAAGGAGCAATCCTTCGGTGCTTAGATCTTCGTCAATGCTCTCCCAATGAATACCATATCCACCAGCAGATATTGTCCAATTCTTTCGCTCTTCGACTGATGCATTAAATAATATGGGATACAATGCCATCGGAGCAGATATGATCCTTCCATCCATTAATTCTACAACTAATAGATCATCTGTAAAAATAACGTTCTTTACTCTTATATCCGTTTTATTGTTTAAAGAAATCATACCAGTACTCTCTGAATAATTCTTTATTATCTATTAAAAAATTCAGTAACTTATTCAATTCGCATCATCCTGAGTGCAGAAGTATTCTATTGTCTTTTCTGCACAGGTTTTGCAATATCCCAGTTTGTTAATCATAGTGTCTATCATTCTATTATAAAGTTTTTCATTCTCTTCATTAGTTCTGTTTGATAATGCACCAACGAGGCTACCAGCACCGGCAATATCAGATTTCAGACGGACATCCGTAACTGCTTTTACGAGATCGTTATTATCCATGAAATTGTAGTTGGGATCTTGTATCATCTTCTGTCCGTAGATCTTTGATATTGTTGTTCGATAGCTTTGCTTTTGTTCTTCATTTTTCAATCCGAGGCGTGATTCTACACTATTGATAAAAGTCTCATCAATTCTAAGAGGAACTAACTTACCTGTTTGCGGATCTTTGTAAGTCCATATTTTATCAGGACCAAGATTCTTTGCGTCAATACCTATTATCATATTCACGTAATTAAGTACATCTCTTTCTACGGCATCAGGTTGGTCCATATATGCGTTGAAGATTGCAGTCATCACGTTCTTTCTGTGAAGTCCTTTGGCTATCTTCATGTCATTCAAGTATTTAGACCTATCATTAGAGTCCGATACATAATCGAGTATAATACTCTCAATAGCTTCAAAAGCATCTCCGGCATACATACACTTACCTTCCTGAGTTTCAGATCTTTCGAGTATTATCTGTATAGCTCTGCCGAGATTCCTATGTCCTAATCCTTTCTGGCCAAATCGCTTTGTGATGTCTGGCTCTTTGTTAAGATCATTTATGACTTCAGTCAAAGTCTTTATACTTTTTTCTCCGGCTACTTCTCCGGCAGAAAGTTTCATCATCTCTATAGGAGTGAGTTTGTCCGAAGGTGGCATTCTGGAAAGAGTAAAGGTTACAGACAGTGCATAATTCAAATTTGGGTCAATATGCAGAGCTTCATTCAGGAAAGTAGTTTTTTCCCAGCTTCCAATTGCATAAGAAGTTAATTCTTTCTGTAGTTTATAATCGGTATTGTGAGACATATAAGTCAAGCGGCAGCGGTCAACGATAGGTGCCTGTTCTTTTTCTTCAAGGAATCTTGCGAACTCAGAGTTATTACTCGTAGCAATTATCAGAGTATCGAGAGGCCATTTGAATCCCTCTACATCTATTGTTCTGTTCTGAATCACACCAAGATATACCTGCACCAGGTCTCTTTTGTTCTTGAATATCTCATCAGCAAAATGGATACCACCGCCAGCTACACGAGCCAAAGCACCACGACGCAGATCGAAACGGTATGGGTTATGAGTGTCTTCTATGTGAAGCAAGCGGGTTATTGATTCCTCGCCGAGCAAATCAACGGCAGATGAAGTTATCTTATCTTTAGCAGCATATTTACCAGTTAATGTGCCACGTGATTCGCTTATTGGAATTGGCATTATCTCTATAAATTCCAATGCTTTGGATAGATCACCTCCAGTAAATTCTTTGATATGATTAAATATATAATCAGTGCATGCACCCAAAGGGCGATGACTATCATAGAAATTTTCTATTTGATAATCTTTAGCTCCAAGTTTTGATAAATAGTCATAATTCTCTGTGTCATCTGCAAATAGATTCATAGCCAATATCATTGGATCTTCGAATGTCTGGGATTCGATAAATCGGATCTTACCATATCCGCCAAGCTGATCTAAATTCTTAAAACGAAATGTAAATCTTCTGTTTTCCTCAAGAGAAATAAAATCACGATAGATCTTATTAAGATAATCAACTAAAAAAGTCTTTCCGTTGCCTGGTTCACCAATCAATACGAAAGCCATTTCAGCAGAAGAGCCACCTTCGGCAGCGTCTTTTACAAAAGAGACAAAACTGTTTATTTCGTCAAACATACCAATGATATGTTTTTTCCTCTTGCGGAATACTTTGAAATCATAAGTTGGTTTTCCGTTGACAGTTACTTTTTCTATTCCGCCCGGCTCTTCCAATATCATTCTGGAAACTGCCTGAAAAGCATTTTCAAATCGTCTCCTGCCATTAATTACTTCGCCGATATGAAAATCAAGACTATTAGGAGCTAATGTAGTTCCTGTTTTCTTTTGTGCCATGTTGTAGATCCTCCGCAGTTAATATTTATTTTTCTTTGTTAATATCAAAAATTTCTTATGAAATTAAATTTATCTATATATTTCCAGAACAAAATATAAGTAAAATATTTTAAATAATTTAATAAATCGGAGATTATTTAAGAAATAATGCTTATCAGGGAGATATTTCTACCGAAAGCTTCAAATCTGGAGCAACAGATCTATCTATAGGAATTGCCACATACCCTCCGTTTAACCATAGCTGTATCTGGTCTGAATAATGGGGGCTTAATGGCTGACCGGAACTACCTCCTGCCAAAGATGAATATACTAAGCTATCATGCATATCTATAATAATAGTGGCTGTTCTTCCGCATAATAACTGATCATTATCTAAAGAAAAACTCTGACTGTAGTTTAGAGTTGAAAAATCGCCACCTACTTCGAATGGTCCTATATTGACAAGTCTGTCGAAAGAGCCAAGATTTGATAAAAAGTGGTCTAATTCAATCTCATTTAACTGACCATACTCCCATTCTTCCGAATTTTTGGTATTAAAGAAACTCTCAAGTTCTTTTATTGATTTTGAAAAGCTAATGAATATTCTTTTTGTGATTTCTTCTGAGCTAAGCCGTCCAATTTCAATATTTTCTGAAGATAGTATCTCCATGAGTTTATTGTAAAGGATATTGCTATGCTGAGTTATCAATTCTAAGTATTCCCTTTCTAAATATATAGCAAATATACTATTAAGCGAATTAGTCAAAAAAACAGAATATAGTGATGCCCCCGACGATAACGGAGACATAATACAATCCCAATCCCTGAGTATTCGAAATGCTTCGCGTTCCTCGAAACTAAACTCCTGGTAGTTTTCTAATAATATTGGAATAACATAATTCCTGAATTTTTTAGCATAGGTAGAGAGCATATCAGAATGTAACTTCTGGACATCTTTTACCAGATGATTCTTTGTGTTGCGAAAGAAATTATCGAGCCTGAGAGCACGGGCAGAGGGATCAAAATATGAGGACAAATGAGTAGAAAACTTATCTGTTACAGCATTGTTAGCAGCAGCTACGTAATTTTTTGGAGGATTGAACATATTGCCAAAAGCAAAGTTCTTCTCTATCCGAAGCCATGAATAGCCGCTTTCCCAACCAGGATTAGGAATATTAGGATTACAATTCTTATCCCGAATAGGTACAAATCCTTTTGGAATAAGTCCGATATTTGTTTTTTTATCGGTGAAAACAAAATTGACAGCTGGAGTTCCCCAGTTATTCAAACTTCTTTTAAACTCTTTCCAGTTTTTGGAAAACATAATTCCATATAATCCATTAAGTTCTGAGGATGGCTCGAAACCAACCCAGTTGAAAGTTAAATAATACTTGCTGCCAAAATCTTTAAGCTGCGACGAATTGGGAATATGTAATCCTGAGTTCACATTTGAAGAAAAAGCATCTTCTGAAATCACAACTGATCGGTCTGCTATATATTTATAAAATTCAATATTGCTTGAATCCTTAACGATAATAGTATCTTTCTTTAGATCAAATTTCTTAATTCCTACAGGAGTAACATAAGATTCATTATCATCTTTTGCAATTTCATGAATGAAAAAATCACAATCGTCTAGCATCATGTTTGCCATTCCCCAACCGATATTGTCATTCCTTCCGCTAAACACAAAAGGAATACCGGGCACTGTCAAACCAATAATATTGTGTTTTTCTGTTGTTAGATGAACCTGATACCATTGGCAAGGTAGATTTAGCATAGAATGAAAGTCATTTGATAAAATAGAATTACTGGATGTGCTATTTTTATTTCGTCCAGCCCAACAATTAGTACCAGTTAAGGGGCTATTATTTCCAATTATCTCTAAAGACCTGCTTATTATGGGCAAGGCGTTGAATATAGTCGAATCTCTAAATAAACTATCAGTGATCATAGGTGATGTTTGCTTCACAATAGTTTGTTCCTCAGGTATAAAATTGGGGCTCAAAACAAAAGGTGGCATAAGATTTTCAGGAATTAATTCTAATGTATTCTCTACGCCTATCTTCTCGGCTATCATTCCCAAAATTATATCCATGAAAAAAGACTTATTCTGTTTGAATGCGTGAAGCTTG
>CAYQTZ010000097.1:0-8836 GCA_964420565.1 uncultured Hyphomicrobiales bacterium | reverse complement strand
AAAGCATTGTTTGCAAAATGGATTATTATGGGTAATAATATTGTCTTTGAGGCATAAGCAAGGTAACCAAGGAACAAACCGATAATCACCAAAGGAACCATATCTATCGGATTAAAATGGATCAACCCAAATAAAGCTCCTGATATCACTATTGCATTAGCTGGCTTGAGCTTTTGCTCGAGGGAGTTTTGCAGAAAGCCGCGAAACAGGAATTCTTCAGATATTGCTGGAACTAAAGCCGCTGCTATTATTGCCCGATAAAAGTCTTGTTCGGAATTTCCGCCTATTATGCTTTTTATTGACTCTTGTATCTGTTCTTTTATATTATAATATTCATCTGTTAAAAAATCTGGTAATATAAGTTCTTGCAATACAGAATATCCGCTTACAAAAAACTGAAAAGAAAACAAAGCAAGTATTGCCAATATCGAAATTTTCAAATTTAATGGTTTATTAAGCCGAAAAATCACTTTTGTTTTGATCGGGATTATTATTGATGCAAATATAGCTCCAAAAAGTAAGATCATTATCTGACTGGCTGAGTTAATATATGCGAATATTTCCTTGTCTTTTTGATCAAATAGCTTATCGTAAAATATTATTGCGCTGGTGTAGTAAACTATCATAATAATTAACGTCATCCCGATAGAATATGGTATGTATGGGAAATTATCTGGTAAATTTAATTTCGGGGAGTATTGGTTATTATTAAAAGGATCGTTATTATCAGGGAGCATTATAATTCCTCAATAATGAGATAAGCCACGGCATTTTCTTTTGTATGTGTAAGAGATACGTGGCATGAGTATTTACCCCATTTTTCGAGCAAACTATTGGTAAGATCGACAACGGGTTTGCCTGACTTTTCGTTTTTAATACCGATTTCTTTGAATTTGAAACCGCGTGCAATGCCTGTGCCTATGGCTTTGCTGAATGATTCTTTGGCTGCAAAGCGTGCTGCATAATGTAAATACTTCGTTCCTTTGAATGATTCGCAGTATTTAATTTCTGTTTCGGTAAATATCCGATTCAGGAACCTTTCTCCGTATTTTTCTATTGAGCTTTGTATTCTTGCTACTTCTATTATATCTGTTCCGATTCCGATTATCATTCATTCTCTCCGATATACTTTTTATATTTTTTTACTAAGCTTGGCAGTGCAGTACCCGAATTGGCGTTTAATTTGAAATCAACATAATTTGTTAAAGTAGTATGATTGGGATTTACCTCTACCAGTAATGCCCCTGATTGCTTAGCAATATAGGGAAGATTTGCAGCAGGATATACTTCCGCAGAAGTCCCTATGCTAAAGAATATATCAGATTGCCGGGCGGCATCCTCTCCTGCTGTTATGGCATCAACAGGTAACATTTCGCCAAACCACACCACTGAAGGCCTTATCAAACCACCACATTCAGGGCATGTGGGCAGTTTATTGTCATTTAGTTCAGTGTCGCCTATGTATTTAAGTTTGCATTTCTGGCAATGATTATCTACAATATTTCCATGAAGCTCCCAAACATTTTTGGAGCCGGCTTTTTGATGCAAACGGTCAACGTTTTGTGTTATCACGGTAAAGTTGGGGAAAATCTTTTCCATTTCTGCCAGAGCGAAATGCCCTGGATTTGGTTCTGTTTTGTTAATAATATCCAATCTTTGTTGGTACCACGACCAAACGAGCTGTGGGTTAGCAATAAATCCATTGATAGATGCCAGTTCCTGCGGATTGAGTTTTGACCAAAGTCCGTCGGGATCGCGAAAAGTTTTGATACCGCTTTCGGCTGATACTCCAGCTCCGGTAAGCACAGCTATACTTTCGGCAATAGCGAGAGAGTCGAGTAGTTTCTCAGGTATTTCCATAGTTGCAATCCCTTATTCTTCCGGTGGTGGTGGATCGCTCAGGAATATAGATGAGGGATTATCGCTTATTACCCCGAGAGATTTTCTTAGTTCAAGATTCGTTTTCTTCAACGCTTGCAAAGTTTCATTTAAAGTAAATAGTATGCTTTCGCTACGAAATCCGAGTACACTTATGATCTTGCCTGATTGGTCTATCAAAGTATCCACACCTGAGAAAGCCATATCAACGCGTTCTTCTAATCTCATATTATCTAAATTTTCGTTCAATTTCTCAGCAAATGTTTCTAACAGCACTGTCGTTTCGTTCATATTCTCTGAAGCGAGTTCCAGGTTCCGCAGAATGTGGGTAGTGTCAGCTTTCTTCAGTATAGATGTCAGATTTTTAGAAGAATTTTCGATTTCTTTGAGTATGTTTTTTAGTTCTTTACTGTTAAAGAAATCTGTGGAGGCATCTAAGAATGCCAAAGTGCTTTTATTAATCTTGCCAACTTCTAATTTCAGAAATTCATTCATAACTGATCTTGCCGCCAGTTCAATTTCCTGAAAACCTGAGGGGGAGGATTTAATCACTGGATATGGCGGGTCGAATTTCAGTTCAGGATGAATCATCAGCATATCTTCATCTGAAGGATAATGGAGCTGCAGGAACTTTGAGCCAGCAAGCCCGGCGAGTTCTGATTTTGCTCTTAGACTGTCATCTACTTTTAGATACAAATCAATTGACATCACTACTTCTATCAGCTTCCCATCTTCGGCTACATTTATATTTGAAATAGTCCCGACTGGTACGCCAAGATATTTTACAGGTGAACCTTTCTCGAGACCTTCTACAGAGCCATCGAAATAAGTAACATATTTTACGCTTTGCTTAAGAAATTGGGATGATCCCAACCAGATAATCACACCAATTATTAAGATGGTTCCTATCGTTACAAACAGTCCTATGAGGAAAGGGCTGGTAACTCTTCGTGAAGGTATTTCAGACATTTTCTCCTCTTTATTTAATTCGACTTTGGTTTTCTATTGAAAAAATTATAAACATATCTGTTCTTTTCATCTGACTGCAACTCAGATGGGTGGCCTTCGGCTATTATGCCTTTGGTTGTTTTGTCTAAGACTATCACGTGGTCTGATATTAGATTTACACTCGCCATATCATGCGAAACCACAATTACAGTAATTCCTAAGGATTTATTCATTTCCATTATCAGATAATCAAATTCCGCTGCTGTTACAGGATCAAGTCCCGAAGATGGCTCATCTAAACAAAGTATTTTTGGGTCTAAAGCCATTGCGCGTGCTATTCCTGCTCGCTTTTTCATTCCTCCGCTTATTTCTGCGGGCATAAAGCTTTCGTATCCCTGCAAATCCACTGAGCATAGCTTTAGATCAATAAGCTGATTAATACTATCTATACTTAGTTTTGTGTAAGTTTGCAGCGGCAAAGCGATATTTTCTGCTAAAGTCATCGAAGCAAAAAGACCGCTGGATTGGAACAGAACTCCGAACTTACGCAGGATTTCCCTTTTACTTTCGCCCTGAGCTTTGGAAAGTACATCTCCATCTACTATTATGTCGCCTTTCTCAGGAATTTCTAAACCTATTATCTGTTTGAGTAAAGTGCTTTTTCCGCAGCCACTACCGCCAACGATAGAAAAAATCTCACCTTCGGTTATTTCGCATGATACATTATCGAGTATCACCATGCCGTCATACTGAACGGTTATGTTTTTTGCTTGTATTATAGATTTTTTCTTATTTGTCATATTTATTAAATCCCGATTGCCTGAAAAACAAAAGTAAATACAGCGTCAGCTATTATTATTAGCAAAACACCACTAACTACAGCCGTAGTAGTGAATTTACCGACGCTTTCAGCACCACCTCTGACCTGCATACCGCTAAAGCATCCAACTGAGGCAACGAGGAATCCAAAGATAATGCTTTTTAGAATACCTGAGAAAATGTGAGCATTAGTTAATGCTCTTTCTAATTGATTTATATATCCGGTGATAGTTATATCCAAAGTTGTAACCGCCGCAAGCAATCCTCCTACTATACCTGCTGCATCAGCGAGTATGGTAAGTAATGGCATGGCAAACATTACTGCTATTACACGAGGCACGACTAAGAAAGTCATGTGGTCAAAACCGAGAGAATTCAAAGCATCAATTTCTTCTGATACTTTCATAGTACCAATCTCAGCAGCAAAAGCAGAGCCGGAGCGTCCAGCCACAAGTATAGCGGTCATTAGAGGAGCCAGCTCGCGGGTTATAGATATACCTATCAGATCTGCGATAAAAATATCAGCTCCAAATCGCTGAAGCTGTAAAGCTCCCTGGTATCCGGTTATTACTCCGATAAGAAATACTATGAGCAGTACTATGAACAAAGCATCTACACCCGAGCGTGTAAAATGATAGGGAAAATCTTTCCATCTGATAGTTTGTGGTTTATAGAAGATATATAGCATTTTTATGAATAGATCGCCCATAAACTCTATATATTCATACATTTTATGGCTGACAGATATTGCATTTGATCCGATATGCTGGATATATCTGTAAAGCTGAGAGTGCTTTTTTTCTCCTGTTATGGTTTTTTCAACAGAGGGAGACATTATAGCAAGAAAATCATCTAAAGAAGAGTTTGTGCCCGTAAGAGTAAAATCGATCCCTTGTTTTAGGCAATACTTTTTTAGGCGGTTTATGACTATGACAATATAAGAATCATATAAACCAATACCGCTTAAATCAAGTGTGAAGGACTAGACCTTGCCAATAATTGAGCTATCTACATCTTGCTCATAATACATAGCTCGTGTGAGTATCACATCTCCTTTCAGATGTAATACTGCTGAGTTATCTGTTTCTTCGTAATCGTATTGTTTGTTTGTTTTGTTCTCAGCTTTTTTCATTGCTGCTCTTTTTTTAAACTTAAAAATAATAATATAACAAAAGATAACATCAAGAAAAAATTTTTTTACAATAGTGAGATATTATCAGACAAAAAAAATCGAATAACTTTCATAGATAGCAGCTCTAAAACATTGTGCAATATAAAAAAAAACCGATTGAGCTATTAGCCCAACCAGTTTTTGAAAATCTATAGCTAAAGTACATTACTTTTTAGATGGATTGCTCTTATCTGCTTCCGGTTTTGGTGTTTTGGCGCTGCCACGCACAGAAACGTCTATATGAGGAGCTTCTTCGCTATCGGTAGTAAATTTAAGACTACCGTAGAAAGGTCCATCTTTTTCAGGGGTATATTTTGCATTGATTTTTAAGTCTTTGCCGGCTGGAATAACAGCATCATCTTCAAGGTCTAAAGTCAATTTATCTAACTTGATATCAACTTTCTTGATTGTGATGTCATTTTCTGTATTATTCTTTAATACAATACTCGAGCTGCTTTCTTCCTGCGGTGCTACGTTATACATTCTCAGATATTTGGGCGTAACGGTAACAGGTGTAAAAATATCAGCTTTTATACTATAACTAATGGTAGAATTATCGGGATCGTTAGATGATATCCTGATGTTTTTCGAAACTTTACCTGAATAGCTGCTGACTCTTAGTGAAATATCTAAAGTAGCATAATCCCCAGGTGCAATTCTATCTTTATCTAATGGGGCTGTGGTACATCCGCATGCTGGCTTTACTCTTGTGATATGTAAAGTGTCAGTACCTTTGTTATAAAGTTTAACTTTGGTTTTAAGCGGGGAGTCGCCTTGGTTTACTTTACCCCAATCATAAGAATTACCCCCTTCAATTTCAAGTTTTGGCTGGGCGATAGTAGTAAACCCGCCAATTATAAACAAAACTAATGCTAAAACAAGTGGCTTTTTCATTTTTTACTCCAAACATTTTTAAATAAAACATTAATCTATATAACGTTTCAATTAACTGAAAATTATTATTTTACAAAATAATATCTGATAATTATTATATAACGAAAATACGAAAAATATCCATTCATATTTTAATGATCACTCAATAGATTAAAAATCTACATTTTCAATTTTCTAACTTAACAAAAAGTAAAACGAAACCGAAATAAAATTATTTTTATTTTATAATAATACGTATTTTTGTAATGACATGAATAACATGGACGCTTAGCTCAGCTGGTCAAGAGCGTTCGCCTCACACGCGAAAGGTCGCTGGTTCAAATCCAGTAGCGTCCACAAGCAGCTCTCTGAAACTCTTTTATTGATACTTCCCTAAGCCTGCTTCGCCTTCTGAAGGTATAAAAATAGCATATTTACATAAGGAATAGATGTTTATATCTAATATTATCAATACCTTACTCATCTTTGTTTTCGTTTTGTATTCAGGATTTCGGAATCCATTAAACCAAATTCATTTGTTTGCTAATTTGCTATTTACTTGTTTGTAGTACATTACTTCATGCAGAAAATGCTCGGCTAAATGGGACGATAGCGGATTACTCCTATCCATTCGTTCCGGGTGCCACTGCACTGCTATTAAAGGTGGTTTTCCTTTTGGGTCTGCCCATTCATAAGCTTCTATTAGACCATCTTTACTGCAAGCTGCAATTTTGAACATTGAAGACAGCTTATCTACTGCCTGGTGATGATTGGTGTTTACTTCGCCGCTATCTACAGTGCATATCAGCCATAACATAGTTCCTGGCATTAATTCAACGGAGTGGAAACAATCTGTTGGGTCTTCGCATCTGTGGGGTATCATATCGTCGAAATCATCGGGTATATCTACTATTAAAGTGCCCTCCATAGCTACGTTCAATATCTGCTCGCCGCGGCAGATAGCAAGTATCGGAATATTCATTTTCATTGCCTGTTTTATCAGAGCAAATTCCAGTGTATCGCGTATCATATCTATGCTGCATCTTGCCGTATCGTAGCCCTTTCCGTAAAAGTCAGGATGTACATCGGGACCACCTGTCAGCACAAGACCAGAACATCCCTTTAGTATTTCAACAGCTCTTTCCCTGTTGATGAAATAGAGGTCTATGCAATCTATGTCTTTATTATAAGATTCAAGCCATTTGGCATATTGGTTATAGTGCTTCGAGCCAGCACCTTTCGATAATGCTATGCGTGTTTTGCTTTCAGAGCATCCCCAGAAACCAGACATCATGATAAATAATAACAGGAGGGCTAATATGCGATATTTTCTGTTTTCGATCATAATAATTCTATTATGGATTAATTAAACTTACAATTTTTTGAATAATGATATCTTCATTATCAATAATAAGCATTTCAATCGAAAAAACATAGCATTTTAATCCTTCAGCAATAAAATATTTTTCGAAGTCCTTTAACTTAACAGCATCTTTTTCTGTTGTAATTATAGAGTTCGCATTTTTGCTTTTGCATTTTTGGATTATTTTTTTAATATTTTTAATTCTATAATTCTTATGATCAGGGAATTTTATGTGATCCATTATATTACAACCTGATCCGGTAAGTAATTTCTCGAATTTTTGGGGGTTACCTAATCCTGAAACTGCTATAGGGATGGCATTTTTTAATTCTTCGTCTTTTATGTTTTCATTTGTGAATAAAGAATATACATTTCCGGGTTTAACTTGTGTTCTGATAATAAGATGATTCGATAAATATTCATCAATTATATCTGTGTTGTTAATATCACCCACAAGTACTATTACGTCTGCTCTTTTTAGCGATTCCAATGGTTCGCGTAGTCTGCCTTCGGGTATCAGCTTTGGATTAGTTAGTGTATTTTGGTCTATCAGCACAATATCAAGGTCTCTTTGTAAATATCTATGCTGAAAGCCATCATCTACTATTATGCAGTCCGGGGAAAAGTTCTCAGTAGCAATTTTTGCTGCTTCTGATTTCGATTCATTTACAACTATGGGAGCTGGAATGATTTTTGCAAGCATGTACATCTCGTCGCCTGCGTTCTGCCATGAGCCAAATATTTCCTTGCCATCAGATATTATGCTGGTATCTTTTTTTATGCGTTTATAACCTCTGCCTACTATTGCTATCTGGAAGTTAAGTTTAATTAAAGTATTTGCCAGCATAATTACAAAAGGAGTTTTGCCTGTGCCGCCTGCTGAGATATTTCCAACAGAAATCACGGGCACGGGTAGCTTAACTGTATCTATTTTGCCATTATCAAAAGCTTTGTTTCGGCGAGAGACAAGAAATCCATATATTTTTGATAATAGATCCAGCATTATTCAATCCCTGAGAGTTTAATTAATTTTTTCTGTGCTTGTGATATTATTGCTGAAACTTCATCTCTTGTGGCATCGGACTTAATAAATATTGGTTCAGAGAATGATAGATCAATTGTAGAAAAAGGCAATGGCAATTGGAATTTATCCCAGCTTTTTGAAAATATTATTGCATGGTTCATCCTTACGCCACATAGCTGAAATGGAACTCCTGAACGTTGGGAGACGACTGCAGCTCCAGCTTTAAATTCATTTATCGGTCCTCTTGGACCATCGGGTGTGATAAGCAAATAACTTTTCCCTGCCGAACTTACCATACCAGCAAGCACTTCCTTAGACCCCTTGGATGAGGAACCTCGCAACACATGATAACCCCAGCACTCGAGTAAATGGGTAAGCACTGTGCCGTCTTTGCTTTGGCTTACCACAGCATATGGTTTGTCTTTAGCAAAGTACTTCCAGACAGGTAGCATCTGCCCATGCCAGAAAGCAATAATTGCAGGCGATTTGGATTTTTGCCCGACTATTTTATATCTCCATGTAACAGAGATTGCTCTAAGTATAAAAGTGGCGAGACGATATTTGAAAGTAATAGCCACGCTAAACTCTCTCTGCTACTATACATACGTAGGGTATTCCTAAGCTTAAATGTCCCTTGGTATTTGCTGATTTATTAAGTTCTTTTTCAATTTCATAGAATACGAATTTATGATGATTTTCTGGAATTATATCTTTCCAGAGTGGCATGAAAGCTGATCTAATTAAAAAATCATTCAGGAAT
>CAYQTZ010000096.1:0-8860 GCA_964420565.1 uncultured Hyphomicrobiales bacterium | reverse complement strand
TAAACTAAAATTATTATACACTCCACTTGATCCGCCTCCGGGGGGGGGGGGGGGGGCCCACGCCGTGGATATGTAATCATATACGGGAGTGCCGCCTTTTTTATCGAAGATCCCGACCTGTAGGGAAAAGGGGGATTTTCTTTGGTTTTGCAATAGTCTTTATATTTGACATTAAGTGGTTAACAAACAAAATGAAAGGTTATACTTTTATGGGCAACACCCCCTCAAGCACTATTTTGGTATAAGGGGGAAATCACCTCTCCACATGCCCCCAACCACAAAAAGAAGCTTGTTTGCAAAAATATCTAATGAAAGATCAATACTCCACCTGAGTATGCAAAGCAATTTCTTCGAGTACCGAGCTTACTTGCAGGCAATCCGGCAGGTCGCCGTTGAAAACGCAAGCTTTGCCTTTGTTGTGAACCTCCCACGTAAGAGACTCGGCTCGCTTCAGAGAGCAGGACGTGGCCTTCATTATCTGCCCGATCACTTCATCAAATGTATGGACTTCGTCGTTGAAAAGTATGACTTTGGCGGCGTTGGTAACGTCGTCAGTAGTAATTGTGTCAGTGTCTTCGAGCTCCTGAGTAGATAGCAATATATCGGTTTCTGTGTAATTCATTTCATAAAAAAAATATAAAAATCAAGAAGTATTTATTTTTAACACTGTAAATTTATATATTAGATACGAGAAGTAAAAGAAAAACTTAATATTTCTTAAATTTTTTCATACAAATAGAGTATGATTTCGTATCTTTGAAGTCTTTAAGGAAATGATTTTTGATATAAATTATAAGATTGATTATATAAGGATTTTAGAAAGGGCAAAGTATGTCGGAATTTCAGTTTAAGCCATTCGACGAAATGACACCTGAGGATTATGCAGAAATTGGCTTTAAGTCCGGCTTGGAGGTTCATCAGCAGCTTTTGACAGAGAAGAAGCTTTTCTGCCGTTGCCCGGCAGGGAAATATAATCACCAATATCATTCGGAGATATTAAGGCACATGAGACCTACGCTTTCCGAGCTTGGTGAATACGACGGCACAGCATTGATGGAATTCAAGACCAAAAAAGAGATCATCTATCGTATAAACCACGAATCGGTTTGCACTTACGAAATGGATGATACTCCGCCGTTCGAGATGAATTCGCAGGCATTGGATATTGCTATCGAGATCGGGCATTTGATTAATTCTACTGTTGTGGACGAAATTCACATAGCCAGGAAACAATATTTAGATGGCTCCATCCCGACAGGTTTCCAAAGAACAGCTATCGTTACTGTAGGTGGTTGGCTGCCATATAAAGACAGGAAGATTGGTCTGATACAAATGTCTATTGAGGAAGATTCCTGCCGCGAAGAAAGCGACATAGGACACAGGCGCGTTTATATTGCAGACCGTCTCGGGATGCCACTTATTGAAGTAGTTACCGAGCCACACATGAAAACACCACAGGAAGTCGCAGATGTAGGCCAGATCATCCGCAAATCCTGCCGTAGCACAGGCAAAGTACGCACTGGAATTGGTGCCGCACGCCAGGACGTAAACGTCAGTGTACTTGGCGGAACAAGGATTGAAATAAAAGGTGTTCCCAGAATAAAAGAAATTCCTTTGCTTACATACAACGAAGCCATGCGGCAGTGGAATCTGCTTAGACTAAGGGATGAACTGCTGAAACGCGGTATCAGAGCTAATACATTGAAATCCAAAATTGATGACGTTACCAGATTCCTGCGTAAAACTAAGTACCTCCCAATATTTGATGCTATCAAGGAAGGACAGATCGTAAAATGCGTTACCTTGAAAGATTGCAAGGACATCTTCAGATGGCAGACCCAAACTGATACCTATTTCTCTAAAGAAGTAGCCGACAGAATCCGGGTAATTGCCTGCCTGACACATCAGCCAAACATGATACATTCGGATTACCCCGGCGAAACTATTTCCTCGCTCGAAGGACAGAAGATCAGAAAAGCAGCTGGCGCCTCAGAAGATGATCTGCTCGTACTTGTATGGGGCGATAATCAAGACACAGAAACTGCCGTTAAAGAAATTATCATTAGAGTTAGAGAAGCTACTATAGGAGTGCCTTCAGAAACTCGCCAGGCATTACGCGACGGTACTAATGGATTTGAAAGAATTTTACCAGGTCCCGACAGAATGTACCCTGATACCGACCTGCCACCGCTTCGCATATTAGACGAAAGATCTGAACGTATCAAAAAGCAGTCTCCAACGAAATACTGGGAGAACGAAGAGAAATTCAAAAGCTTGGGAATTCCTACAGATATTATCCCTTATCTTTCAATTTCGAATAAAGCAAAGCTGTTTGAAAAAGCAGTCGGGGAGTTTAAGATAGATCCCGTGCTTGCTTCGGTAGCCTTAATACAATACCCGAAAAGATTGAAAAAAATGAAGCTTAATACCGATCTGATAAAAAATGATATAATGGAAGAAATTTTCCTTGCTTTAAAAGATGGAAGAATTGTTAAGGAAGGTGTGTTCCCAACTATGGAGCAAATCTGCGTAAACGGAGAATTTACAAGGAGTTCACTTTTGGAGCCGGCAAGTGATTCTGAGCTGAAAGAAGCAGCAAAAAACGCCGTTAATGAAGTTGAAACTATGACTCTTTATGATCCGGAAAACAAATCAGGACTGATAATGGCAAATATAATGAACAAGTTGAGGGGCAGGATAAACGGCGAAACCGTAAAAAAATATCTAAACGAAAATGAAATTGCGGAGGTAAATTAATATGTCAAATAGTGAAGATTATAAAGGTTATAAGGGCAACAGCTTAGAAACGCTGCAAAAATATGATGCTATGATATGGTGTGATGTAGAGATAGTAACCGACGAACGCGTTTTTGTGGGTATAGTACTCCCGCGTTCTGAAGCTGCTGATGCAGACCATATTGTATTAAAATTAAGAACTGGATATAACATTGGTGTTGCCTCCCGCAAAGTAAAAGAAATAAGAGTTAATGGCAGAAAAATAGCTCATTACAAAATTCCAGAGAAGGCATTTCCTTATGACAAAGGCAAACCGAGGGTAAAATTATTCGGTACTGGCGGCACTATTGCTAGCCGTCTGGATTACCGCACTGGTGCAGTTATCCCTGCATTTTCACCTGGCGAGCTGTATGGCTCCGTTCCCGAACTTGCTGACATTTGCAATTTGGAAACTGATAAGCTATACGGAGTATTCAGCGAAAATATGGGTCCCGAGCAGTGGATAGGAACAGCTAATATGATAGGCAAAGAAATTGAAAAAGGTGTTGATGGTATAGTAATCGGTCATGGTACTGATACTATGCACCACACAGCCGCTATACTTTCCTTCATGGTACAAGATTCTCCAGTGCCGATAGTAATGGTTGGTTCTCAGCGATCAAGCGACCGCCCATCTTCTGATGCCGCTTTAAATTTGATGTACAGCGTAAAAGCAGCCGCCGAAAGCGATATCGCTGAAGTGATGGTCTGTATGTTTGGTCCTACATCTGATGAATATGGCTTACTGCATCCCGGTACTCGCGTTAGGAAGATGCACTCAAGCTATCGCTCTACATTCAGAACTATAGGCGATATACCTCTTGCAATGATAGACAGAAAGAAGATCACTCCTTTGCGTAGTGATTATAAAAAGAGACGCAACGACAAAGATGTAAAAATAAATGCTGTATTCGAGGAAAAAGTGGCTATCGTTTACTATTATCCGAATATGCAGCCGGATATCATTGAATCGCTGATAGATCACGGCTACAAAGGTATAATAATCGCTGGTACAGGACTTGGGCACGTAAACAAACCGCTTTATCCTGCATTACAAAAATGCAAAGATGCTAATATTGCCGTTTATATGACAGTTCAGACTCTCTGGGGTTACGTTCAGATGTATGTATATGATACAGGCAGAGATATGATGGAGCTTGGTGTTGTTCCAACTGCAAATATGCTTCCCGAAGTGGCTTATGTAAAACTCGGCTGGGCATTGGGACAAACTAATGACTTAGAAGAAGTAAAAAAAATAATGCTAACGCCGATCAATCGCGAAATAACCGAACGCGAGCCGAGCAATGGCTATCTGATATTACAAGGAGGTATCCCCGAAGTCGAAGAGTTTATATCTAAATATAGAAAATAATACAATGTGCGGAAGATTTGCATTATCAGTAGAAACGAAAGATGTAGAAAAATTGCAGGCGGGGTTAGTTTCTAAAATGGAGATCAAGCCCCGTTTTAATATTGCTCCAAGTCAGGACATAGCGGCGTTGTTAAATGATTCGCCAGAGGAGATAAGAGCTGTTCGATGGGGACTTATCCCTTACTGGGCTAAAGATATGAATATCGGATATACGATGATAAATGCCCGCGGCGAAACAATAGATAGCAAACCTTCGTACAAAATTCCCTTCAGACAGAAACGGTGTTTGATATTTGCAACAGGTTTCTATGAATGGAAAAAAAGTGAAGATAAAAAAAGCAAAATACCTTTCTTTTTTCATCTTTTGAATGATGAAATATTTACTTTTGCAGGACTCTGGAGCTATTGGGATAAAGACGGGGAACCCATAACCAGCTGCACAATAATTACTGCTGAAGCAAATGATACAGTTAAGCCAATACACGACAGAATGCCTGTGATAATCAAGAAAGACCAATGGTCCAAATGGCTTTCCAATGATACAAATCCTGATGAACTCAAAACTCTCATTAAGCCATTTCCCCCAGATGAAATGGATGTATATGAAGTGTCGCCTCAGGTAAATAATCCTCGTAATGATTTCCCGGAACTAATCGAAAAAGCAGAGTAATTTGGATGGCTATTGAACTTACATTCCTCGGAGGCTCGGAAGAAATTGGTGCAAGCTCGTCATATCTGTACTTAAACGGAACAGGTATATTCATAGATGCAGGCTTACATCCCAAAAAACGCGATAAAGATGCTTTCCCCAAATTTGAAATAACAAGCACGAAGCCGACAGATATTCTTGCTGTAACACACGCACATACTGACCACATAGGAGCTATTCCTTATCTGCTGAAATACCACCCTCATCTGAAAATATATATGACAGAGGCTACACGCGATATAGCTGAAATAATGCTGAAAGATACTGCGAGACTGATGAAAACTCAAGTTGCTTTAGAATTTCCCACAGATATTCTATCGCTTTACAAACCGGAAATCCTAAAGAAACTTGGTATGGTGATGACTGGATTAAAATATGCAAGCCCATATAAAATCAAAGGAAGAGCAGGTGAAACTGAAATTGATATCACATTTCATCATTCAGGTCATATTTTGGGATCGGCATCAGTATTAATTGAATCCGAACAATTCTCTCTGCTACATACAGGCGATATCAAATTCAGCGATCAGGAAGTTTTAAAAAGAGCTTTAACGCCAAAACGCCACGTGGATACTTTGATAATAGAAAGCACGAATGCTAATAATCCCAATCTTCCCTCATGGCAATCAGAAAAGAAGCGATTAGGAAGGTTTATCAATGAAATTGTAAACGAAAATGGCTCTGTACTAATCCCATGTTTTGCTTTAGGTAAAACTCAGGAAGTGCTGAAAATACTACAGGACTTGATGATACACGGAGATATACCTCACCTGCCCTTATATTCAGGAGGTCTTGCCGATAGAATTTCTTTATATTATGATAAATATTGCTACACAGTGCCAATGGTTCGTCCCGGATTTGAGATATCTGACATCCCGCAAGAGAAAATATTGCGTTCTGAACTTATGAAGGGGAAGTATTTGCGGGAGCCGTCAATAGTAATTGCAGGCAGCGGAATGGTAAACTCAGGAACTATTAGTTACGAACTGGCAAAAAGATGGATGAGATCTCGTAATTTCGGAATTGCTTATGTCGGGTATCAGGACCCTGACCAGGAAGGTTATGCTTTGCTACATTCAGAAAAAGACAAGGAATTCAAATTTGGAAATATAAAAGCAAAAAGAAAATGCAAAGTGGATAGTTTTCGTTTTTCTTCTCATGCCAGTTTGGAAGAGCTATTAGAATTTATAGGCGAGGTAAACCCTAAATATCTATTTATAGTACATGGGGAACAGGATTCCTCTGAAAATCTGGCGATGTTAGTGCAGGAACGATACAAAAAAATCATGATCATATTACCTGAAATTGAAAAAATCTACCCCCTGTTTGATAAAAAATGATTAAGTTTAAAATTAATATAGATGTTTTAGATTAATAAACTTTAATTTTATAGTTGTTATATGCCAAAAGAAAAGATATTCATAGTCGAAGACCAGGAAGTAGTTTATACAAATTTAAAATTTCTTTTAGAAAGTAAAGGATATATAATTTGCGGAATTGCTACTACCGGGAAAGACGCTCTTAACAAATTGAAGAGTGTATCGCCAGATCTGATATTAATGGATATTGGCTTGCCTGGCGATATCGATGGTATCGAAACAACTAAGAAAATTCATGAGTTCATGGATGTACCTGTCGTTTATCTAAGTGCATATAATAATAAAGAATTAATAACCCGCGCCAAGGAATCTGATGCCTATGGATTTATAACCAAAGATGATTCTCTGCAAAAGCAGTTGCCAGTGGTAATTGAATTTGCATTATTTAAAAGTAAAATAGCTAAAGAAAAATATAAAACCCATCTGGAGCAGCGAGACACCGAAGAGAAATTCCGAAGTGTAATGAACGCTACCTTAGACGGTATAGTGCTGTTAGACCGGCAAGGAAGGATAATCTTTTTCAACAGAGCTGCTGAACGAATACTTGGGTTTTCAGAAAAGCAGGCATTTGGCATAAACTTCTATGACCTCTTAGAGCCATATACAAGTATTGATATTTATAAGAAGAGCTTAAAGGAATACTTCGAAACGGGCAATAGCGATATCTTACAGCAGATCATAGAGCTGACTTATTTCAGGCATGATGAAGATATGATATTTCTCGAGATATATTTTAATACATTCCAGATGAGTGGCAAGCAAAATCCCTGCATAATTATTAGAGATGCCACTTTGAAAAAAGAAACCGAAGGCGAATTCGAAAGAATTATTGAAGAGTTGCAGATTTCAAGAGAACTGATTGAAAATAATGCTAATGATGTGAATATTTTAAATATGAAGCTTTTTGAATCAGAAGAAGAACTGCAGGAATTAAATAATAATAAGGATAAATTTTTCTCTATAATAGCTCACGATCTGAAAGGGCCTTTTCAGGGATTGTTAGGCTATTCAAAGCTTCTCTCAGAGCAACTCGAAGGATTAAGCAAGGAAGAGATCAAAGAGTTCTCCTGCGAGCTTCACGAATCGGCATCACAACTCTTCAAATTACTCCAAAATCTATTGGAATGGTCCCGCATACAAAGAGGTGTAATGGAATTTAACCCTCAGTTATTAACACTATCAGAATTAGTAGAAAGCACTATTGAGATATTGAAACCAAGTGCTAATCAAAAAAATATAAAAATAGATAGTGAAGTAGCAAAAGATATTTTCGTTTATGCTGATTTTAATATGGTTAACACCGTGCTCCGCAACCTTGTTTCTAACGCTATTAAGTTTACGAATAAAAAGGGCAAAATATTAATATCTGCATGTAAGTCAGACGAACACTATGTTAGCATTGCTGTAGATGATAATGGTGTCGGGATGAGCCTGGACGAAATGGCAAAAGTTTTCCGCATTGATGTGCATCACTCAAAAACTGGTACTGATAGCGAGACAGGCACGGGACTTGGGCTTGTGTTATGCAAAGATCTCGTAGAGAAAAATAATGGAACATTAACTTTGGAAAGCGAAGAGAATATTGGCTCTACTTTTACATTTACTCTACCATTAATAAAAAATTTATAATGAAAATAATTACCTGGAACATAAACGGATACCGCGCCATAAGCGGACAAAATCCAAAAACTAAATACGGAAAGAAATTTTATAAGAATTATCTTTTCCAATATATTGATAAAGAAGACCCCGATATAATATGCCTTCAGGAAACTAAAACTGACAAAAGCGAGATCAAAGAAGATCTAAGATATCCACCCGGCTATCATGGATTCTATAATTCATCTAAATCCAAAAAAGGATATAGCGGAGTAGTTACTTTCTCAAAAAAAGAACCAAAATCTGTAAACTAAGAAATAGGTATTGAGCGATTCGATAGAGAAGGTCGAATAGTGGAAGCCGATTTTGGCGATTTTATTCATTATAATGTATATTTCCCAAAGGGCTATGCAGATAATGATCGTCTGGGATTTAAGCTGGATTTTTACGACGCACTCTTTGAATATATTAATAATAAAAAAGACGACGGCAGAGAGATAATTGTTTCCGGCGATTTCAACACTGCCCACAAGGAAATTGATTTAGCAAGACCCAAAGAGAATACCGGCACTTCAGGGTTTATGCCCGAAGAACGTGAAAAAATTGATGAGATTATAAAGATGGGTTATAGCGATGCCTTCCGAGAATTTGTTTCAGAGGGCGACCACTACACTTGGTGGAGCCAGCGAGGCAAAGCCCGCGAGAACAACGTCGGCTGGAGAATTGATTACCATTTCGTTTCCGAAAGTATAAAGAAAAAACTAACAGATTCCTACCATCATCCCGAACAAAAAGGATCTGACCATTGCCCTGTAATAATTGAGCTCAATTTCAGAACTCCTTACTCCACATTGAAAAATTAGGGACTTATGAGCATTCTAATATAATCAATAATTTCGCATTATTTTGGTTTTGTTTTAGAAGAACCCCACCCCGACCCTCCCCAAAGGGGAGGGAGTTCCCTGAGAATTCCCTCCCCGAAGGGGAGGGAGTTTCCTGAGATTTCCCTCCCCTTCGGGGAGGGTT
>CAYQTZ010000095.1:0-8869 GCA_964420565.1 uncultured Hyphomicrobiales bacterium | reverse complement strand
GGCATCGGAGGGCGTGGGAATGCTGAATTTGCAACTCCGACAAATCAGGCACCAAGATACGCTCAACCCGGCAGACCGGGCAGCGAAATGGAAGTGCTTCTCGAGTTGAAACTGATAGCAGATGTTGGACTTGTTGGTTTCCCCAATGCTGGTAAATCAACTTTAATATCTTCTATCTCAGCAGCAAAACCCAAAATTGCTGATTATCCCTTTACTACTCTCGTGCCAAATCTTGGCATAGTGAAGGTAGGCGATTACAAGAGCTTCACTGTGGCAGATATTCCCGGTTTGATAGAGGGGGCTTCCGAGGGCAAAGGGCTCGGCATTAACTTTCTGCGTCATGTGGAAAGAACTACAGTGTTAGTTTATATGATTGAATGTATTAGCGAAACTCCTGTCGAAGATTTTATGACTTTACATAATGAATTGATCAAATATAACCCCGATATGGAATTTAAGGAAAAGGTCATTTTGCTGACAAAGGGAGATATTATTACAGATGAAGAAAAGCAAGAACTTTTAAAACTCAAATTCCCGAAATATAGCGAAAAGCCAATGGTTATATCTGCCGTGAGCGGAGAGAATCTGGACAAATTGAAATGGATATTATGGGATATAATAAACAAGAATAAATAAGTTCCTCAAAGTTATTCTTATATCATACCCCAACGTTTTCTCATGAACCATTCGCTACCAAAGCAAAGAATGGCAAATGCTAACAACCAGGGCCAGTTCCAAAGTATGAACTCGCTACGTTTTACTACTGGTTTCGGGCGAAAATCTTTAAGCGATTGCAGATCATCTAAAAACTGATCTGCATCTTTTGGAAGGTAGAATTTCCCACCTGTACGCTCTGCTATGTTGCGTAGCATGTTAATGTTCATAGTCAGATCACTGTACTCAAGTGGTATATCGCCGACGCTGAACCTGCCGTCATCTTTACCCAACCTGTTTCCATCAACTGTTACTATTCCTTCGAAGTAGTAATCTCCCTGAGCAAGTATTCCTGCGTCCTCTCTGTATCTGCCGTTTCCAATTGATTTCAGGGCTATCTGCTTTTTGCTATCTCCGCCAGAAATTTCAACGTTTACTTCAGCATTATCAACAGGAGTATAGGCGGCATCATATACCTGAGCAAAAAATTCTACGTTCTCTCCGCTATTATAATTTGATTTGGATGTCTTCACTATAATATTCTTATCTTGGGTTGAGACAGACAGCCAGCGGAAAGAATTACGGAAAAAAGTCGTAAACAAGTCTGGCTTGTCTTCGTTACCGAGAGCAATATCCTGTGCATATCCAAGTAATTTCCATCTGTATAGATTATAAGCAAGCACTGCTACAGACTTTTGATTCCTAAAAGATCTGCTAACAATAAGTGGCTCGCTTATTGCCACATTATTAACTTTGATTGTTGCCGCTGTTTCTGCTTCGGGCTTTGGCTTAAAAAAAGTTTCATTGCGGTAAATGGGGGGTAGTTTGCTCCATAGTTCAGCATCCTCGGAATTACCGTATATACGAAGTAGTGGGCTGGCGAGTTGCTCTGCTTTCACGTCTGGTGTAACTAAAAACTCATTCTTTTGTGAAGACAATACAGTAAATGGCAGATAATCCTGTATGGCAGTGAGTTTTCTGTAGTCAATCTCGTTGGACATAATGAACATAAAGGGTTTGCCGCGGTTCAGTTCGTTTCTTACTAAATCGATCACTTGCGATGGGGTAGAGCTGATGGGAAATCCAATGAAAACAATCATTTCTGTTTCATTTAATTCTTTGGCTGAGGGCATCCCCCCGTAAAATTCGCTACCTTGCTTCTGAATATAAGTCTTAATTTCCACGCCCTTTTCATCTTCGAATACATTACGAATAAAAGATAAATCAGGACTTGGTGACCCCGCAAAAATAGCAATGTTCCTTTTGTTTTTTAGAACGCGGATAAATTCTGAAAGAGTATTATTTTTGTCTGTAATCTCATCATCAAATGCGTTAGAGCGGAAAGTGAGCTTGCGAACTCCCTCAGACTTTGGATCATATTCAAAAATAAGAGAGTATTCATCTTTATCAGGTGAAAAAGATACTTTCTGCTCGCTGATCTTTTTCCCATTATCGAGAAATTCCACAGTAATTGAACTATCTGGGTATCCTGACTTACTTATGTTTACATTAACAGGCACAGGATTGTCGAGATATGCTATTTCGTTTGTTAAAATAGATTGAACGGCAATATCTTTTGGCGCATTAGTGTCGCCTATCCCAATGATGAAAATTGGTTTTGCGAAATCATCTGCTGTATATATTGGGTTATCGCCTTCGTTGAATGAACCGTCAGTTATCAGCAAAGCCGCTTGAGTATTTGTTTCGCGTGTATTATTTACAAGCTGATGAAAAGCATTTGAGATATTCGTTATCTGCCCTTTGTGGGTTACTGTATCAATATCAAAATCTCCCAGCTCGAAAAGAGATTCTGAGAAGAGTGCAACTTTTCTTTGTTCAGCATCTAATGATAAAAAATTTGATTTTTCAATCGCAGTGCGGTATTGGATACTTCTATCGCCACCGGCATCCGTTATACCAGTAGATATTGAATTGTCTAACATTACATAAGCTATGGGAGATTCCTCAGTAGCTGTTATTCTGGTAATGACCGGCTCGAAAAGTATGAATATTAGAAGCGCTAAAGCAACTGTTCTGAGAGTAATAAGTATGGCTTTCTTTTTATTGGGAATTGGCGGAATTGTCCTGCGGTAAACGAATATAGCTATAGAAAGTCCTATCAGAATTCCGAGTATCATCAGCCACCATGAGCCGCTTATTCCAAAATCAAATGTATTCATATATTGCCGTCTCTTGTAAACTCATCTGTAAATCAGCATTGTCATAAGATGAGTTCCATAATAAATGTAAAAAAATATAGAACATGAATAATAACGATTCAGATAAGTAATGATTTTTTTGTAAATCAAATAAGGAAAAAGAAATTTTACAGATCATATCACCATGAAAATATATCTATCTCCAATCTCATATTCATTTTTTGCATGAAAACGTCTATATCTGTTATATAATAGAACCCAGATCCTACACCGAAGTCAATATTTTCAAATAGACTTATGGAATATGATATAGCCAGCATATATGAGCCGTTCACCATAGTAGAGACAGATGTTTCCCCGAATGAATCAATTACTGAGTATGTAAGCGATATACCGGTACCACCATAAAAATCTATCGCTCCAAAATCCATATTGAAAATTAACATAATAGGTACAGTATTAATATCTGCAGAAAAATCCGTAGCTCCAAATTCAGTTTCCACATTCATCATTTTGGTTTGGCTTACCGGCAAATGTAATGATTCAAAGCCAAGATTTAGCTTTGTATCTGTATTCCAGATTACTCTAACTCCTGGGCAGAATGAAAGATTGGCATCTCTGCCATTATTCAGATTGGTTAGATTATATGAAGCTCCGAAAAGTATTTGTGCTTTCAGCGACATATCAGTATGATCAATGTCATCGCTTAACATTTTAATATTGCTGACAATTAATACCAGAAAAAGAACATATAGGAACTTAGTATTTACTATAATATTCATAATTGACTATAGTTGGAAAATTTGATAATATACCGTCAAAACCGGCTTTTAAAGTAAACTTTTTGATAAACATTGGCTCGTCTAAAGTCCATGTAACTACTCGAAAACCAAGTTCCTGCATTATCAGTACGCGTTCATCAAGGTAGCCCAGCGACCAGTTCGGAGCCCAAACCAAAGATTTAGCTTTAATGGCAAATTCTTCGCTTAGTTCACATAGAGATGGGCGGTTTTCGAAATCAGACAATTTGATAAATTCATTGAAAATTTCTTCATCGGGGATTCCTATCAGTATTTCAATATCTCTGCCGGCACTTTTAGCTTTCAACAAATACTCTTGCTGAAGTTCAGCAATTTTTTCGAGCATACCAGTATATTTAACATCAATCCAGACGAATCTAAGATTTGTTTTAAAAACTATTGTTTCCAAAGATTCTTTCAAAGTAGGAATCTTTTCCCCATGTAATAATGTACAGAATGATCTAAGTTGAGGGAAACTATAATCAGATATTTTGCCAATAAAATAATCTTCCCTTACTAAACGGCTGCTTATAAATGAATCGTGAAAAAGCACAAGCTCGCCGTCTTTGGTTTGCTGCACATCAATTTCTACACCATTTGCACCCAATTGCTCTGCGTATTCCAGCATTTCTAAAGAATTTTCCGAATATGGGTAACGGTCAGTATTTCTGCCGCCTCCGCGATGACCAAGAATCAAAAAATCATCTTCGGCAAGCATATCTGCTTTTTCTAATGAAATACCTTTTTTTAGTGATGAATTATAGTATCCTGAGAGTTTTAGTGAAGACAGATCATCTCCACTCAATATATTTTGGATAGTTTCAAAATCTGAAATTTCAAATTTTATGAAATCTATAGTAGCTGATTCAACAAAACGATAATACCCAGCGAATACAATCCTGTCTTCATATTTTCCTGCTTTAAGTAACATGAACGAAGAATTTTTTTTGCAAAAGAAAGACAAACCGCTTCCATTAAATTTTACGATAGCCAAATCGCCAAAAAGATCCACACCTTCAGTGAATTTATAAATACCCTCCATAGCTTTCAGAGATTTCTCCTGAAGCGGCTCGCTGTCAATAATCGCATTTTCAATTTCAGACTCCGGGACAAGTGCATCTTCTAAGCTGATTTCACAAGCATTAATAAATAAGATGAATGCTAACGCTATATAATTGAATTTATTTATCATAATATAATACCAAAAAATATTTCAGGATATATCAGTAAGTCATTATTAGTAGAATACGAAAGCCATGATTGATAAAAGAATTTTGAGTATGTTACTTTAATTCCGAGCAGAACATAATTATCACTCCATAAAGGTTGCTCCAGTTTAAGCTGAGCCGCTATCCCTGCGAAATTATCGCGGACCAATCCTATGAATTCATTTTGCGAGAAAGTATAGTATCTGCTGTGCTGGCTTTCGACTGTAAATGAAGTATAGATGTCCTCAAATTTTATCCCAGCTGTAATAAATGGCGATAATATCCAGCCGCGGGAAGAAAAATCTTCATTGTCGAGTTCCAAATGACCAAACCAGCCAGAAATCTTAGTACCGACAGCTATGGCTATTGGCTCTTCGAAAAAAGTCCATCCAAAACTCAAGCCAGCAAGATTAGATATATAATTTGTACTTATCTCAGCCATTGCGAAAATTTCATAGGGCAATCCGATTCTGAAATCTAATCGAAGCATTGGGGAATGGGATATTTCATTTTCTGATATTACTACGGGTAACTTAGCAAGGCTAATTCCCGACATAAAGGCAAACTCCCAACGGTGATAGGCAGAAGGATAATGAAGAAAGTGATGACTTTCCTCAAAGCTCTGAGAATTTGAAATATTCGATACACAGTGGAAAAATGATTGGCATATAATTACAAAAACTATTGCAATTCTTTTGAATTTATTCATTTTCTTTCATTACTCAAGAATCAATAATCCTATTAACTTCAAATATAATCATAATAATTTATCAATCGTCCTCTTTAATATTTTATTTATCTGATTAACTTCATTATTTTTGTATTTTACTGATATTTACATTTAAAAAAAGGTTTAAAATGGGATTGTTCGATAAGTTCAAAAAGAAAATGGATCAGGTAGTCGAAAAGACTAATGAAGTTTTTAGTTTTAATAAAATTAAAGATGGTCTTGAAAAAACAAGAAAAGACTTCGTAGGGCAGTTGCGAACAATACTCGGAGTAAACAGAAAAATTGACGATACACTGCTCGAAGAAATCGAAGACCTGATGATAACTGCCGATATAGGAGTAGCTACTACTGAAAAAATTATTGAAAACATACGCCAACGAGCAAAAAAAGATAACCATGAATCTGCTGATGATGTATTTGAAATGCTAAAAGAAGAGATACTTTCAATTTTAGTAGAGTCGCCTACCTCTCAATATGATATTGATTATTCGATAGATGACGAAAAAAAACCTCATTCGATAATGGTCATAGGTGTAAATGGTGTCGGAAAGACAACTACTATTGGCAAACTGGCATATAATTACAAAAAAGCAGGAAAAGATGTTTTAATTGGAGCAGCAGATACCTTCCGTGCAGCTGCTAACGAACAATTAGAGATATGGGCAAACAGAGCTGATGTGCCCATAATCCAGCAGAAAATTGGGGCAGATCCTGCCGCAGTAGCTTTCGACACTCTAAAATCAGCCATGGCAAAAAATGCAGATGTAGTAATAATAGATACTGCTGGCAGATTACATAATAAACAAAATTTAATGAATGAACTCTCAAAGATTAATCGTGTAATGGGCAAACTAAAAGAAAATTCTCCAGATGAAGTGTTCCTTGTTTTAGATGCAACGACAGGACAGAATGCTATCTTTCAGGCAAAGGAGTTTTCTAAGGTTGCCCGCGTAACTGGTATAATATTAACGAAATTAGATGGTACAGCCAAAGGCGGGGTTGTTATCCCGATAGCAGACGAACTGAAACTCCCTGTCCGTTATATAGGCGTAGGAGAGAAAATAGACGATTTGCAACCTTTTGATTCAGCGGCATTTGTTGCGGCATTATTTGGTCATGAGAATAATGATGCTCAATAATAGATTATAAGTATAACAACATACTGAAAATATAACAGATTTCTATTTCTTTGATTCTCTCTAAATCTTAAGAATACATCCCCAAAAATTATTGAATGTATGGATAAAAATTTGAATAACCATTAATGAAATATTTTTCTAAGTGATAGAAATTTATTAACTTGTAGCTTAGTTTTATTTAAACTGAGAAAGTTTTAAAACTATGTGAGAGTGAGTTATAATGAAAGTTAATTGGCAAATAGCAATAAAAATATTGAGTAATTGTTGTAACTTTTTTAATTGTTAATTGTTAATGTAATAGAAAATAAATTGATTTGAATTTTTTTTGTAAATAAGAGACTAATAAATAGATTTTTTTTAATATTTTAAGGATTTTACTATGAAGATCAAAGTATTACTTTCAGCATTTTTCATGCTTGCTTTTCTTCTAAGCATCAACAATTCTCCTGAGGCTAAAGCTGACCTGATCCAGGAACTTGGCTTTAAAGTTGACAACTGGCAATGGGAAGAAGTTACAGATTTAGATCAAGTTTGGGGTCAAAACCAGTATATCTATACTGGTACTGGTTATCTTGTAAATCTTCCATTTACATTTGTATTCGACGACAAGGAATGCGACAGAGCCTATATTACAGGTGGTATGCAGGTGGTTTTTCTTGCAAATGATGGCTCTAATACACCTTATGACACACGTTTCTATTATGCTTATTACGAAGAGCTGACGAGACAAACTATGAATATATGCGCATATTCGGGTTACATTGGAAATTATTACAGCTATCCGCTTTATGGTGCACCAGATGGCAGAATGGGTGTCAAATTTGATGACGGACGTGTTATCTTTCAATGGCTGGATTGGCATATGTATTTGAATTTTTCCGGAGAAAATTATATTAATTCTCAGATCATTCTATACGAAGGATCAAATAAAATTGAGATAATTTATGGAGTGATGGATAGAGGTTCATACAACATCAATGTCTATAACTCCTATATGTACCGCTATAAAATAGGGTTATCTGGAGCTGGAACATATTTGAACAGACAAAATTATGTAAATGTGGTTCCTCCAGGACATCCAACAAGAGGGAACTCTGAATGGGAAGCATTGTATGGTATGGTTAATCCTGACCCATCCATACTTGATAAGCAGACAGTTGTCAATAATAATGTGTTTGAGGCATTTGAAGACAATGAAGGACTAAGAATCACTTTTGGAAAAGGTGATCCTGAAATAGTGGGAGTTATACCGGGTAATAGCGCTGTGCTTGAGCTTGGTGAAGTTTATGGAGAGCCATTTCACCCTGCTTTATATATACAGAGAGAAGCTGACCAACCAGATATTTCCTATAAATATAGTATAGGCGGACCACTTCCAAGAGATGGTGTTGATTATACTTATATATATACAGCCATTGAAAATGGTGATTTAGATGATGAATTGGTATATCCTGATCCTCAACCAGTAAATATCGATGATGAAACTCCTGCATATGTAGAAGTTCTTTCAGCTAAGGGTATTGCTGCAGGCCAAGATCCAAATGATGGAAGACTTGACCTCACAGAGACAGAGTATATTCTGGGTGGAGAATATGAAGTAAAAGCAGAACTGGCATTCGGTGAGAATGAACCTGAGCTTTGGGGTTACGATAGATTTGTTGTCGCCCTGGATTATGATTTAACTATTAATACTATAATTTCTCCTAAAAAAGCAGAAGATGGTCTTTATCCACTTGATGCTTATAATGTTCCCGTTCGCCTTAGAGTAATGAACGTTGGTTTGAATCCATCTTATGGATTTACTGTAATAGGAACAATTTGGGATGCAAATGGTGATATAGTTTACGAAAGAGAAGAATTCTGGGAAGCAGACCCCGATCCGCTATTAACATCAGAAGATGTAGAGATACGGTTACCTAACTTCAGGCCTTTCTTCGTTGGCAAATATAAACTATCCCTTTGTGTGGAGCAAACAAATCCCGATAGAGACGATAATTCATTAAATGATTGTCTGCCAAGAGTATATGATGTTGATTACTTTTTCGAAGTTGCTTATACTATCGAAGCCAGTGCCGAGCAGATCATTGCTCCTCAGGGTAATATATTCTTAAGAAAACCAGTTACCCCGATGGCAAGATTCCAGAATAATGGTATCAGTAATATCTCTGACGTTCCTTCG
>CAYQTZ010000094.1:0-8947 GCA_964420565.1 uncultured Hyphomicrobiales bacterium | reverse complement strand
AGTATAACAGCAGAATATTATATCATTACACATTCATATTTCAAAAAGCCGATCCAAATTTTTATCCTCCTTACATATGAGGAAATCATTTAAGATTTTAAAAAGTGCTGTTGTGTAATGTAGTTCATTCAATATATTACTATTGCAATCAAATTAAATAGAATACTTAAATATTTTACCATCAGCACCAACAGCCCATCCAAGCTCAGAATTGAAGAATATCATATCAATGAAATAAAAATAGTCGTCATCAGTAGGTATTTGCTGAACCGACCACGATTTACCGCCATTAGTTGTTATAGCCATCTGTTTGTCAAGTCCGCTTATCCAACCAGTATATTTTGTAACGAAATAGGTGCTGTTGACCACGTCCCATGATAAACCTTCTAAAGGTGTTTCTGTCCAGTCTTTTCCTCCGTTTGTAGTTTTAATAATTCTATTCATGTCGCCAACTACATAACCCACATTCTCATCGGGAAAAGATATTGCATTCAGCAAGGAAGTAGTGCCAAGTTCAATTTCTGTCCATGTACTGCCTCCATTAGTAGTTTTCAGCATTAAACCGCTTGACCCTACGGCAAATCCTGTAGAAGGACTAATAAAGCAAATATCATAAATGGAAGTATTTTCTTTCTCGTGTTGTTTTTGCCATGTGATACCAGTATCATTGGAATAGGCAATGATGCCATTAGAACCAACTACCCATAGGTTATCTGCATTGTTCGCAAAAATTTTATTAATAGTTATCAGCGTATGGTCAATGAAACTTAGTTTATTCCACTGAGAACCTCCGTCTGTTGTTCTTAGTAAAGATGATCTATCTCCAACCACCCAACCATAATTACTACCAGAAAAAAATACATCCCTGAAATCATATTTCCAGCCAGAATTTCGATTATCCCAGCTATTGCCACCGTCAGTTGTAAAAATAATTCTGCCGCCGTTGCCTGCTACCCAGCCGTTGTTCTCGTCTATAAAATGAACACCGAAAAAAGTATCATCCTCCCACGATTCTATAGCTTTCCAAGTGCCGAGAGATATTTCATCATAACCCGGGTCGTCGTTATTATTATTGTCATCATTGTTAGTGGGATTATCGTCTGATGAGCAAGCAATAAATATTACAGATAGGAAAGTAACTGAAAAAATTCTTAGTATTAGATGTTTCATAGTGAGTACCTTATCATTATGTTAAAATATTTTTATTCCATTTTATTATTATCATAACCACCCCAAGCGGGATATCCTTTGTTAAGAACTTTTCTATTGTGCTTTTCTAATAAATGATCATATTTACCAAAATTCATTTCAATAATTGTTTTTAGTCTTTCCCATGCAAAAAGTTCATTACTTCTTACTACAAGATACAACTTTTTGTAGAATTTATTCAAATCATTATCATAAAAAGATGGTTGCCCTGTTTTGATAGTTTCTAAATAGCCCTCGGGAATGTCCCTGCCTACGTGCCCTGTACGAAAGATTTGACGGGGATTGGCTAATAATCGTGAAAGTAAAGGATCTGACAGCGCCCATTGATCAATAATATAATTATCCAACCCTGCGTGATAACCATAAAAACCGATATTACCATGAATACCTATACTATCGGTAGATTCGGACAGCTTCTTGCCAAATTCACTGAATACATGCTTTGGAAAAATTTCCTTTGTTTCCTTAGTTTCAAGATATGTCCACAGGGATGCATATTTAAAGTAATACCCACGCTCTTCGACGACCATCCCGATACTACCCTGATATGAATAATCTGTTGGTGTCATAAGAGGCACTCGTGGATATAATACAGCATATAGCAAAAGAATAACAAAAAATATCAAAGCTTTTTTTTGATCATTTTTGCTTAAATCTTTGATTGCATAATTTTTAGATACTCTATCTATAGATGAAATTAATGCCAGAATGATCTTTCTGAAATCATGAATATATATTAAAACTAACAGCAAAGAAGTAAGAAAAGCAAACGAAAGAAACCTGCCGAGCATAAAATCGCCGCCAATATATAGAATATAGAACATATTTAAAGTAATACCATAACTAAAAGCTCTAAGTAGCTTATCTTTAGTTAAATACAATTTAATAACAGCATAAACACAAGTGAAAACCGTTAAAAAATCTAATAGCAAATAAGCGGCATAGCTTTTCACTCCGGAATATAATACAATATCCTTGCTGATGCCTGTATTGAGTTTTGCCAGAGCTGTGTTAGGAATTGGAATGCCATAATAGAAGGTTGAAAAAAGACTCCACAGAATAAATGGCGATAGCGCAAGAAAAATAATTACGATCCATTTACTAATAGAATATAACTTTCTATTATATATAATTAATAGCAAAGTTGGAACAAAAAATAAAGTGCTGTGGTCGTGCCTTGTTAGTAGCATTAACCCAAATAACCAGATCATAGCGAGGAGATGTTTATTTATACTTCCTGATTTCTGGTATAAGAGTTTGAAATTATAAATATATAATGCTATCAAAAAATAACTCAAAGGATTTTCCAAACCGCCCGAAGTGAAATCATAAAACCCCTTACTCAATGTCATAATAAAAACTGCAAGCAGGAACACTATTCCTGATTTTAGGATTTTCTGTACCGTAAATAGAGTTAATAAAAAGAAAATAAGCGAAACAAGATTTGTAATAATAAAAAGATCTGATGAGAAAAATCGAAATAGCACGATAATCCAGAACCAGAGAGCGCTGGTATATACCTGTACCCGTTCCATCGGATTCCATACAGCCCCGTTACCAGCAAAAATTTGTTCGATAGTACGAAACATAATATAAGCATCGTCGGACATCCACATATTCTTGATGAAAACGAATAATGCCAGAGTATATCCGATGATTATGCAAACTCTATTGACAGTATTTTCCTGCATTAACTATTTATAATATTTGCATCAATTATTTTTCGTATAGAATTGTAGATGGCTATAGCGCACTCTGTCTTTGGCATTGGCGGGAATGGCTTTGGCTCATCTGATTTTGTCAGGATTGTTATAGTATTATCATCACCGCCAAATCCGCTTTGCGGCTTATTTGCAGAGTTAACCACTATCATGTCAGCATTTTTTCTTTCGAGTTTTTGCCATCCATATTCTAATTCACTTTCGCTTTCGAGCGCAAAGCCCACTAATATCTGATCTTTTCGCTTTTTATTCCCGAGTTCCATAAGTATATCTTTAGTAGGGATCAGTTCTAAGTTCAAGCTCCCTATCTGAGTATGCTTTTTTATTTTACCATAAAAAGAATCTTTAGGAGTAAAATCAGCTACTGCAGCAGCCATGATTATAATATCGGCTTCATTGAATTGGCTAATAATAGCTTCATGCATTTGAGCGGCGGTTTTTACGTTAAACCTAATAACACCTTTGGGAGTTGACAGATCCACAGGACCCGCCACCAGAGTAACCTCACCACCAAGATCCTTTGCGACTTGTGCTAAAGCAAATCCCATCTTACCTGAAGAATGATTTGAAATATAACGAACATCATCAATATTTTCGTGGGTGGGACCAGCAGAGATGAGGACTTTTTTCCCACGAAGATAATTCATCTCTTTGCCGGCTATCTCATCTTTTAATTTTGATAACTCAAAATCTGAATTCCACTCATCTTTTTCGACAGCATCCTGCAAAGTATTTATTTGAATATCGTCAGCATCTTTTTTCTTAGTTTCAATTTCTACATCTATTTCATTACTGCTATTTTTATTAACTATTGCTTTGTTAAGTTCAGATAATATAAAATCTGTTTCTGGAAATCTCCCTGGCCCAGTCAATCCACTTGAAAGTTCACCTTCAGCCGGGGGGATAATAATACACCCATAGCTTTTGAGTATTTCAATATTTCTCTGTGTGGCGGGATGCAGCCACATCTCGCTGTCCATTGCCGGCGATAATAATAATTTCTTATTACGTGGCAAAGCTGTGGCAACCGTAACGAGTGCAGAATCGCATATTCCGTTGGCAAGTTTGCCGAGTGTGGAAGCAGTAATTGGTGCAATAAGCATAGAATCACACCAATTAGCAAGATGAATATGCCATGCTCCGCCCTGCTGTGCTTTTTCGTCAAACATTTCCACGGCTACAGGATGCTTCGTAAGGTTAGCAAAAGTGAGCGGCGTAATAAACTGAGTTGCCGACGGTGTCATTATTACTCGGACTTCTGCTTCGTATCTTATTAATTCCCTGGCAAGAAATGCAGATTTATATGCTGCTATAGAACCAGTTACGCCTAGTAAGATTTTCTTGTTTTTAAATGATAATTCCATAGATATATTTCATTTCTCCAACAAAGTTATACTTATTGATAAATAATAAGTAATTTTTAATTTATTAAAACGTTTCTATATACTTATATATTTTTAAACTATGAAATTAAATGCTAATGAACGTTGTAGCAATAGTCGGAAGACCAAATGTGGGTAAATCCACACTATTCAATCGTCTGATACGCAGAAAAAATGCAATCATTGACGACACACCCGGGGTAACACGCGACCGTATCTATGGAGATACGGATTGGAACGGGAAATACTTTACTATAATTGATACCGGAGGTTTTATACCTGGCACTGAGAATGTGATGGAAAAAGCCGTACGCGAGCAGGCAAATATTGCCATAGAGGAAGCAGATGTTATCCTATTCGTATGCGATGGACGAGATGGCATTACACCCTTCGACGAAGACATTGCTATAATACTTCGCAATTCAGACAAGCCGATAGTTTTAGTGGTTAATAAATGCGACAACGAAAAGCAGATAGATCTGGCTTACGAATTCCACTCTCTCGGCGTTGGCGAACCTTATCCAGTATCTTCTCTAAATGGTAGTGGTACAGGCGATTTCCTTGATGAAGTAGCCGAACACTTAGATGAAATAGGCCAATAAGAAGAAGATCCACGATTAAAACTTGCATTTGTCGGCAGACCTAACGTAGGCAAATCAAGTTTGACTAATGTTCTTTTAGGGCAGGACAGAACTATAGTTACTGATATCCCGGGTACAACCAGGGACGCCATTGATAGCGTTGTTAAGTATTATGGCGAAGAAATCGTATTAATAGACACCGCAGGCCTTAGGAAACGCAGAAAAGTGAAAGAAAATATCGAGATGTACAGTATTCTTAGAACTGGTAGAGCTATTGACAGATGCGACGTAGCAATTGTCGTTGTGGACGCTACTCAGGGACTTGAAGATCAGGATAAGAAGATAATCAATCAGGTAAACGAAGCCCGCAAAGGAATAGTCTTAGCTATCAATAAATGGGATCTCTTAGAAAAGGATTCCAAAACTGCTGACAGATACACCAAAGCAATTCATTCTCTAATGAGAACTTTTGATTATATCCCAGTGATCTATGTCTCAGCACTAACTAAAATGCGAGTGCCCAAAATAATTGATATGGCAAAAAAGATACAGGAAAGACGGATATCAAAAATTTCTACCTCAAAATTAAATAAACTTCTGAAAGAAGATTTTGACCGCACTCCCCCGCCTTCTATCAGAGGTAAGGATTTACGCATCAATTATATCACTCAGGTAGGGATCAATCCTCCTAAATTTGCTTTCTTTTGCAACAATCCCAAATTGATACCGGAATCTTACAAAAGATTCATGGAACGTCGCTTGCGGGAGCATTTCGATTTCATTGGCACTCCTGTATCATTTATCTTTAAAAGAAAAAATGTGTCATGGGAAGAACATGAATATAATAGAAATAATCCAAGGTAGAAATACATGAAGCTTTTTTTTATTCTGATTTCAATATCTTTAGTATTCACTATCATTAACTGTGAAAATGATAATAAAGTAAAAGAAATTATTACGGAGGATTCAGCAATGAACGAGATTAAATACGATAACGAAACATTGAATACGATATTTTCGAGGAAAAGCGTCCGACATTTCACAAATGAAAATGTAACTAAGGAACAGCTCGAGTTAATAGTAAAAGCTGGTATGGCAGCTCCCACTGCTGTAAATATGCAGCCGTGGTCATTCATTATTGTTACTGACAGAGAATTATTGAATAAACTGGCTGAGCAGTTGCCTTATGCCAAGATGCTATATCAGGCATCTAAAGCTATAGTTGTTTGTACTGTTCCAGAATGGAGTGTAAAGGAACACCCGGTAGAATACTCTGTTATTGATTGTTCTGCTGCTACACAAAACATCTTGCTTGCAGTAGAATCAATGGGACTTGGTGCCGTATGGACTGCCGTTTATCCAAGAGAAGACCGTATAAAATCAGTTCGCAAGATATTAAGTATTCCCGAAGAAATAATACCACTGAACGTAATCCCTGTGGGCTATCCGACAGGCGAGGACAAACCAAAAGACAAGTGGAAACCCGAGCGTTTGCATTGGGAAAAATGGTAAATTATTAAAATAATATACGGAGTAACATATTATGAAACTAATTAATATACTAATAGCTCTGATTTTGACCTTAAGTTTTGCAATAGCTGAAAAACCTGCTTATAGAATATTTGATATTGAAGGCGACGAAACAGATTACGAAGAAATGGCTGAAGCTGCCGCAGAGGCACAAGTCGTTTTTTTTGGTGAATTGCATAACAATCCCATCTGCCATTGGCTTCAAATCGAGCTTACAAATTACTTATTTCAAGAAGTTGGCGATAATTTAGTGCTTGGTGCGGAGATGTTCGAAGCTGATAACCAATTAATTATTGATGAATATCTATCCGACAAAATTCCGCAAAATAATTTCGAGCAGGAAGTGCGGCTTTGGAATAACTACAAAACAGATTACAAACCACTTGTCGAATTTGCAAAAAAGCATGAAATAAAATTCGTAGCTACAAATATCCCTCGCCGTTACGCCGCTTTTGTAGCCCGCAATGGTCTTAAGAAATTATCGAATTTTGACAATAACGCAAAAGAATTTTTCGCTCCACTACCGATAGAAGTTGATCTTAATCTGAAATGCTATACTGCTATGGAAGACATGATGGGTGGAATGCACAGTTCTACCCAAAAAGATAAAAATCCGGGGAGTATGGATGAAATAAATGAGAAAATGAAAGCCTTGACCCCCGAAGAGCGTGAAGCCAAAATGAAAAAAATGGCGGAGGCTATGAAAAAAATTCAGTATTTCAAGGAAGCTCAGGCAGTAAAAGATGCTACAATGGGGCATTTTATTCTTAAGAATATGAACGAAGATAATCTTTTTCTTCACTATAATGGCACTTATCATTCAGACAACCACGAAGGTATTGTCTGGTTTATCAAAAGAGATGCACATGAATTTAAAATAATAACTATTGCTTCCGTAATGCAAAGCGATATAGATGAATTGAAGGAAGAGCATATTGGGCTTGCTGATTTTATTATAGTAATACCTGATAATATGACAACAACTTATTGAGTTAGTATCTAACATCTTCTTGATAGTCATTTTTGCTTAGAAGAAGTAAAAATTTAAGTTTGAATTGATCAATTATAAAAAATATGGAAATGGATAACACAAATAGACAAAAACGACCAGAATGGCTCAAAGTAAAAGCCCCCGTTGGGGAGAACTTTGCTAAAGTCAAAAATATGATGCGATCTAAAGCTTTGCATACTGTCTGCGAAGAAGCGCATTGCCCCAATATTAGCGAATGCTGGAATTGCGGAACTGCTACGTTTATGATACTCGGTGATGTTTGCAGCCGCAATTGCAGGTTCTGTGCGGTCAATTCCGCCAAACCTTCTGCACCAGACTTTGACGAGCCAGCAAGAGTAGCAGATTCAATTTCTCAGATGGGCTTGAAGCATGCAGTAATAACTTCTGTAACTCGCGACGACCTCGGTGATGGCGGTTCATTGATTTGGGCAGATACTATCAGGAGCATCAAACTGATGAACCCAGACACTACGATAGAAGTACTAATACCTGATTTCAAAGGCAACCAGGAAGATTTAGCCAGAGTCTTTGCAGAAAAGCCCAATGTGCTGAACCATAACATCGAAACAGTGCCGAGATTATATCCAATAGTAAGACCTCAGGCAAACTACAAAACATCACTGAAAGTGCTTGGATTAGCAAAAAAGTATGGTCTGAGAACCAAGTCAGGTATAATGGTTGGATTGGGTGAAACAAAAGAAGAGATAATAGAATGTATGCGCGATCTAAGAAAAATTGATGTTAATATATTGACTATAGGTCAGTACTTGCAACCAACTAAACAGCATCTTTCTGTATTTAGATTCGTCCATCCTGATGAATTTAACGAGTATAACGAAATTGGGAAAGAACTTGGCTTTGCTTTTGTGGAATCTGCTCCTCTTGTGCGCAGCTCATATCACGCAGAAAAACATGCATAACAAGAATGAAATAAAGTTTACTGTGTTGGGTAGCGGCACTTCCTCGGGGATACCAACTATTGGCTGCCGCTGTGATACCTGCACCTCTGATGATCCACGCGATAAACGTCTTAGGACTTCGCTGCTTATTGAATCAGTTAATACAACAATTGTAATTGATACATCACCTGATTTCAGGCAGCAGATGCTTAGAGCTAATGTGCAGGATCTGGATGCCATACTCTATACACATCAACACTTTGATCATATTGGTGGTTTCGATGATATTCGTGCATTTAATTATCATTCGCATAAACCAATGCCCATATATCTAACTAAAGAAACTTTCCTGCGATTAAAAAGAACATTTTATTATGCTTTTGAAACACCTGAGCAGATGGGCGGAGGCGTTCCTGTAATTGATGTTAATATCATTGATAGCGAACCATTTACAATTGGAGATATTAGCATACAACCAATACCTTTGTTACACGGTAAATTAGAAGTGCTTGGCTTCAGAGTTTGTAATTTAGCGTATTGCACAGATACAAATTCTATCCCCGCTGAGTCTGTAAAGCATCTTTGGAATTTGGATACTCTTATATTAGATGCT
>CAYQTZ010000093.1:5519-9042 GCA_964420565.1 uncultured Hyphomicrobiales bacterium | reverse complement strand
TAAGTAAAGCCCTCTGTTTATTTTTGTTTCATTGCTATGATCCGAGAATGTCGGCTCAAAGACTTTTGAAGCATATTTTTCATTGATCCCGTTTCCGTTATCAGAAATCAGAGTATTAATATACTTATTCTTATTATTAGATACAACTATAGAAATTTTACCTCCGTCGGGCATAGTGTCTCTGGAAAAGAACAGAATATTTAAAATCACCTGTTGAAGCTGTGTTTTTGATGCTAACAGATAAAGATCTTTAGTTTCATATTTTGTTTCTACTATTATGCCATCTCTTTGAAGTTGGGAGCTGGAGATAATCAGCAGTTCATCTATAAGCTCTGTAATATTTATTGGTTCGGGGGATTTCTCCACAGCTGTCTGCTCTCCGAAGGCGTTAAGTCTGGCGTTAAGAGCCGCCATTCTTTCTACTTCCTGACATATAATATCTATGCGGCGAGAGTTATCTCCCACTCCATCTTTCAGTAGTTTTAAATTAGCTCTGATCACTTGCAAAGGGCTGCTCATTTCGCTTGATATTGCTTGTGTAAGCTCTCCTACGGAAGCCAGCTTGGAAGTTCGTAACATCTGAGCATTCAATGCAGAAAGTTTATGATCCATAGATGATATTTCTTTAGAGCTGCGTATATTGTCTATTGCAAGAGCTGCGTTTTCGGCTTGGTCTGTAATCTCAGAAAATGCAGAATTAGGGAGGTCCACTCCGCTAATTGATGTTAATGCAAAAAAAATACCTATCGCAGAATCCGGCAGATATAGCGGTACGATAAGGAAGAACGAATCGCTTTGCCCTTCATCTTTGTAAATATTAGGTATAACTGATGGTTCTTTTTTATCTGATGCCCAATCGGCGATGCCTTCCTCTACTAAACGCTTCAGGTAAGATTGGAGCATATCTGATCCCATTTCTTCTATTATTGGCTTAAGATTTCTACCTGAGGAGAAAATGTATATATTGCAATCTGTCAATGGTATATATTCTGAAACAATTTTGTAGAATACAGAAAAGACATCATCATAGGAATTGCATCGGAAAAACTCCGATTTTGAGACATTGCTTACTATCTTTTCAGAATGGGTTTCTAATTGAGGTTTTATTTGATTCCTTAGATTTTCCACTTCTCTTTGCAATAAACTAACAGCCATTTCGAGGGAGTTGATATACTCTTCGCTGCTCTGTGTGTATAGCTCAATATTGGGAAGGATTTCCTTTATGTTAGCAGGTATATATTTCTTATGTTTTTGCATATTTCCTGAATTACATTATGCAAATTATCTTCTTAATTAGAATATAATATACAGTTTATTATCCTCAAAAAAAAATTATTGAGTTTAAAATAAGGGTTTGACCGACATTTTACTAAGTACGGAAACATTTTCGTATTCATCAAGTAATTCCTGCTTTAATAATTCAAGTGCGCTGTCTGGGTTCAGCATTTCATGGTCTCGCATATCTTCGATAATATCTTCAGCCATATAAAGTTTTGGCTGGGTGATTTCTAATGACCACTGTTTGAAACCCATCTCCATAGCGAACCACTCGGAAAGGGAAACAATTAGAGTAAGCGGCTGGTCGATACCATCAATATCATCAGAATAGTCGCTATTATTGCCGTCAAGTTCTTTGACTTCCACAAAGGAATTATGATGGAATTGCAATGACTTGCGAAGCTGGTCAGGCAAATTCCATTTATTAGCAAACCATGCGCCGATACCACAATGATCGCTGCTAATTATTTGTTGCTCGGCTTCAATAATAGATAGTCCCAGCTTTTGCTGAATGGCTATTATCTTTCTGAAACTTTCTGTCATATATTGTACTATTATTATTATGCCGATGTCGTGCATAAGACCAGCGACAAAAGCTTCACCGGCGAGCCGATAGCCAAGCTTGCGGGCAAGTACGCGCGAAGCGGCACCGCAGAACATAGAATAATTCCAGTATGATTTAATATCAAATACATCTTTGCGAACCCCGGCAAGAAATCTCTGAAGTAAAAAGCTGATCACTATTTCGCGGATAGAGTTAAATCCAAGCACAACAATAGCCAGATCAATAGTTGATATACGTCGTGAAAAACCATAGAAGGGTGAGTTTGCTACTGTAAGCACTCTGGCAGTTAGCATTTGGTCGCGTTCTATCAGCTTAGCCAGATGGCTGGCATTCAGGTCAGGATTATCCAAAGCTGCAAGCACTTCGTTTATTACATAGGGAATAGCCGGAAGCTGCGAAAAGGACTCAAGTTTTCTCTCTATTTTTTCATCAAGCATTATCAAACTCGTTAAGTTTTACCCTTAGATCATTGACAACTTCGCTGTGTATCTGGCATATACGGCTTTCGGATACTTTTATGGTTTTGCCTATTTCTTTGAAAGTCAGGTTCTCGAAATAATACAAAGTCATAATTAGTCGTTTTCTTTGATTTAAGTTACGAAGATAAGAGTTTATGAAATCAATTCTTTCCTGGTCTTCTATCCTTGCCAATATATTATCTAAATTTGGATCTGGAATTTCATCTAAGAAGGAGCGGTCTTCTTCATCATAAGTGGTTTGCGAGGTTTCTGTCAACGATAGCGATGCTTTTGCTGCCGCTGCCGCCTGAAGATATGATTGATATTCACTTGGCTGAATATTCATTTTTCTAATTATCTCGTCAGGGGTAACTTCTCTTCCTACTTCATTTCTAAGATTATCGCCTGCCTGCAAAAAATCCTGAGCTTTTTTGCGTGTTGTCCTCGAAAGCCAGTCCAATTTTCTGAGCTCGTCCTGGATAGTGCCTTTAATTCTTGGTATAGCATAGGATTCGAACTTCACACCGCGATTAAAATCGTATCTCTCTATAGCTTCATGCAAACCAATAATTCCAATATTAGTAAAGTCATCTTCATCTAATATAGAATGCGAAGGGAGATTCATTGTTTGCTGTACATATCTGACTAACCAGATGTACTGCATAACAATTTTATGCTTTTGCTCAAGTGTGGGATTAGTTTTATAATCCTTCCACAATGAGCTTATATTTGTAGCAACTTTTTGCATAAAGACTGAAATTAATATAAATATTCATTTTAAAATGTAAGGTACAATTTTTTTTCGACTAATTCAAGAACGTAAGTTAAAAATTTTTAATAATTGTAATTGTAAATATATTAATCATTATTCTTTATATCATTCTTCTGCAATTCGTCAATCTCTTGCTTCATAAAATCTTCTTCCATCATTTTATCGTGTTTGGTCTCATCTTTATCATCATTATCGGCAAGTATTTCATCATGTCTGTCCATATCGGCAATTAATTCGGACTCATCTTCTATGTCTAAATCTGCATTCTGTTCGGGTAATGCGCGTGAGTTCTGTCTGTATGACCTAAAGTTATTTAACTCCTGCTCCCTTAGCCTTTCAGCTTCTTTTACTTCTCTTTCTATTTTATCAAATTCTTCTTTTTCTCGCTCCATCTCGCGTTTACGTTCTTCCTCTTCTATTCGTTTTTGCTCTGCCATTTCGATTTCTTTC
>CAYQTZ010000093.1:0-5509 GCA_964420565.1 uncultured Hyphomicrobiales bacterium | reverse complement strand
AGATTACATAAAATATGGCAACAAGGATTATTCCAACACCTAAATATAGGGAAATGAACAGCAAAAAGGAATTAAAGATTGAGCTTTGGATATCAAATGAATTTCCCCAATACATAATGATAAATAGTAAAAGCGAGAAAAAGGAGCTTGCCTGCAGCAAAGTTCTGAATGGGAAATTCACTGCCTCTCTAATTCGCTTTTTTTCTTTTTTTTCCTTTTCTTTTTTACGTTTTTCGCGAAGCTTTCTTTTTTTTAGCTTTTCCTTTTCGCGTTCCTGTTGGTCCTTCTTTTCACGCTTTTCACGTTCCTTTTTTTCAAGCTCTTTTTTCTTAGCTTCGTCGCTTACTGCCTGAGTTTTTCCCATAGCTCTATCTTATATTATATTTATTTATTATATTCACTTATGTTTAAGAAGTTTCAATCAAATTAATATTTGCAATTAACTTTTCATATATTCTATTCAGAGATTCTATAACTTCAGAGCCGGGATTGGATATAGCCAGCAATTCCTGATTTATTATAGATTGCCTGACTTCTCTGTCGTAAGGGATATACCCGAGTACATCAATTTTTAATTTTAGGAACTTGCCAGTTGCCAAATTCAATTTAGTAGAGATATCATCGGCATCTTCGTTGTCAATTACGTTATTAATGAGCAATCTTATCTTGTCTGTATTTATATATTGCATCAATATCTTAATCAAACCGTAAGCATCCATCAAAGATGTTGGCTCATCAGTTACAATGATCTTAATAATATCAGATATATTGCAGCATTGCAAAAAGCTTTCTGATATGCCTGCGGGAGTATCGAAAATAATTACATCGAAGTCGGTATGGGTTATCAACTGAGCATATAATTCCAGGAATTTATTATTGTCTAAATCAATTGAAATCCCAGAGCCCGGCAATCCTGCTAAAATATAAAGATTATCGCCTAATTGAGATATGGCTTTATAAATAGGTACTCTTTCGGCAAAGACATCATTGAGCCTAATTGGCGGTTCTGTCCCAAAGATAAGGTGAAGATTGGGGAAGTGCAGATCAAAATCCCATACTAAAGTCTTCAGTTTATTCTTTGACATTAGGTAAGCTATATTCGAGCAGATTATGCTTTTCCCAACGCCTCCTTTGCCGCTGCTTACAGTTATAGCGTAAGGTGTTTTATTTATTGTGTCTATATTCATTTTTTTCAAATCGTTTGTTATTGTGCAATCAATGAATCCGGAAGTATTAATTTACTCAAAAATTCTTTCCCTGCCGGCTCTATATCGTCGGGTATCTGCTGCCCCGTAGTAAAATATGCCATAGGGATAGCTTTGCTCTCTATTGCCTCTACTATATTGCCAAGAGTTTCTGCTTCGTCCAATTTTGTAAGTATCATAGCATCAGGCTTTAGCTTACTGTAATTTTGCAAAGTAGCTATAAAAGTTGCTTTACTCACCGTAGCTGATTGTACGAGAAATCTTGTAGTAAGTATTACGGAATCAGCAATATTCTGAAGTTCTTCCAGTCCCTTTTCATTTTTTGGGCTTCTGCCTGTAGTATCAATTAATATTATGTCGCGGTAACTTTCCTGGCTAACAATATTTTGCAGCTCTTCGCCCGAATATACTGCCTTATATGGTATGCTTGCTATCGAAGCGTAAGTTTCCAACTGTTCGGCACCACCCACTTTGTGCATATCAGCCGAAATAATGAGGGTATTTGCATTAAGTGCGAGTTTGCTTACTATAGCAAGCTTCACCAGAGAAAGAGTTTTACCTGCGCCTGTCGGCCCAAAGAATAAAATTGTTTTGCAGCTCTCCCCTTTGTCTATGGGGTGTTCCGTTTTCAGATCCTTAACCATTAAGTAGCGTGCTTTTCTTATAGCTTCTTCTATTGTATTGATATTTTCATCTGAAGATAGATCGCCGGCTATATTCAATGCAAATTGTTCGGAAAAGTCAGCATCTATCAGCGCTTTGTATATCTTATCATAAATAGGGCTAAAAACGGAGCTATTGCGATACTTTACATTATCAGCTATATTCTGTAAAGTTTCCTTAATAGTATCAATTTCGTCATAAAGCTGGCGCGCTTGTGAATAAAAATCGTTTTGATCTTTCGATGTTGGCGATATTTCCCTTGGTCGCTCTTTATGTACAGGCAGCTTCGACGGCGATGGCTTTGATGGAGCATTATCAATAGCTGCAACAATTTCTACCAATGATTTGTTAGCGTCTTTTGGGTCAGCAATAGTTCTGGTGGAGAGTATTATGGCATCGTCGCCCATATCTTTGATGATACGTGATTTACCCTCTCTTAGTGAACCAGCGATAAACTTCTTTATTCTCATTTACGTATATGAATTTGTATATAATATTCCTAATAAAACTCAGTTTTTTAATAACTCAAGAAAAAATTATGCCATAGATTACGATTCATTCATTTTTTTAGAATGTTCTTAGTGTTAATAAAATGTTAAAAATTCAATTCATTTTAAAGACAAGAAATTAGAATATTTTTTGTAGTTTCGTATCTTTAAAAATAATGAGTATTATTTAATTGTAGTGGAATAATGGAATTATCAGTTGAATTCAGTAAAACAACATTCGAGAACAAGCGAACATCCGTTAATGAGCTAAAATCTATCGCTAATGAGCTTAGGCGAGATATTATCAAAAGTCTCGTTCTGGCGAAATCTGGCCATAGTGGTGGGCCCTTGGGGATCAGCGATGTTATGACAGCAGTATTTTTTAATGAATATATGCGATATGACCCGCATAAGCCTGACTGGGACAAAAGGGACAGATTCGTATTAAGTGCCGGGCATATGGCGCCAATTCTATATTCATGTTTAGCCAGAGCCGGCTATTTCCCCACTGAGGAGCTAAAAACTCTTCGAAAATGGGGGTCTCGCTTGCAGGGGCATCCCGCACGCGATGTTGATCTGCCGGGAATAGAAACCGCCTCAGGCTCTCTTGGACAAGGTATCTCTATCGCTGTTGGTATGGCAATGGCAGATAAATTAATTGATAAAACAGACAAAAAAGTTTTTTGCGTAACAGGAGACGGCGAGCTGGGAGAAGGGTCGTGCTGGGAAGCTGCTATGTCTGCCGGTAACTTCAAACTCGACAATCTTTGCTGGATAGTTGATAATAATGACTGCCAGATAGACGGCCGCGTAAGAGATGTCATGAACATATACCCAATAGAAGAAAAATTCCTCGCTTTCGGTTTCGAGGTCGTTACTATTGACGGACATAAATTCGAGGAGATCATAGAGGCACTCGACAAATTCACAGAATTGCATAAAAAAGGAAATTCCAAGCCTTTCTGCATAGTCGCTAAGACCTTTATGGGCAAAAATGTTTCCTTTATGGAAGATAAGTATCAGTGGCATGGTAACCCGCCCAACGTAGAGCAGGCATTAAAAGCACTTGGAGAATTATCATAATTATTATTTTGTGATGATAATGAAAAAACTCTTTTTAATATTATTTCTTAGCTCTTTTGCATACTTCATCATAGCATGCAACAGTGAGGATAGCAACGATAACAAGGCAGGATCAGAAAAGGGATATCATCTGCCCTCTGATATTCGTTCTAAGAAATTGCCCGCAGAAAGTACTCCAAATCCAGACATTCAATTAATATCTCAGGATACTTTGGAGCTGTTGCTGCCGACTAATATCCCCGGTGCTGAAAAATTTCCCTCGAATATAGGTTCACAAAATTATGGCGGTAGGATGTGGAATTCCGCTTCTGCCGAATACGCTATTGATAATGGGATATTGATAATACAAATAAACGATTACGGATCATCAGCTAATATGCCCGAAGACGAATACCGATTGTTCACATTCCTCCCCAAATCCGACAATATGCAAAGCGAAAGAGTATGGTACAAAGACGGCAAAGGATATTTTATGTGGAATGCAGAGAAAGGCGAAGGCAAGCTGCAAGTGCTTTATAACGATAGGTTTGTAGTGAGTATTGATGCTTATAAATTAGGCAAACACGACGCAGGCATGATGCAATATTTAAAGAAAATAGATGTTGAAAAGTTTAATAGTTTGGTAAATTAGTTTAACTAAAATATAGAATCTAAAGATATGAAAGAAATTAAAATTCAGGGTAAGAAACCTACAAGACACGGATTCGGCGAATCTCTGCGTGACCTTGGCAAAAAGCATGATAACGTAATTGTTCTCGGAGTAGATATTACTGGCTCGGTTATGACCTCATATTTTAAAGAGGAATTCCCCGACCGATTCTTCTCTATCGGAATAGCCGAGCAGAATGCAACAACGATAGCTGCCGGGCTGGCACTATCAGGCAAAATTGCATTCTTTGCGAGCTATAGCGCTTTTGCTGCATTCAGAAATGCAGATCAGCTCAGAATATCAGTATGTTATAACGACGTAAATGTGAAAATCGGCGGCGGGCATTCTGGCATTACTGTTGGGCCTGACGGAGCTACCCACCAATCGCTCGAAGAAGTATCGCTGCTTAGAGCCATGCCAAATCTTACACTCGTAGTGCCATGCGATTATTTGGAAGCTAAGAAAGCGACATTTGCCATTGGGGAAATGGTTGGTCCAGCTTATATCAGATTCGGACGTTCTGCTGTGCCAATGATAACTGATGAAGATACTCCTTTCCAAATTGGCAAAGCAGAAGTTTTTAGAGAAGGCGATGATATTGCTATAGTCGCGTGCGGCATATTAGTTTGGGAAGCAATTCAGGCAGCAGAAGAACTAAAAAAAGATCACGGCATAGAAGCCCGTGTAATAAATAACCACACTATCAAACCAATTGACGTAGAGACATTGACAGATGCTGCACGTCAGTGCGGTGCAATAGTTACTGCAGAGGAACATCAGATACACGGTGGTCTTGGAGCTGCTGTGGCAGAGGTAGTGGTTAAAAATTACCCCGTTCCTATGGAATTTGTTGCCGTGAAAGATCGTTTTGGAGAAAGCGGCGAGCCCGAAGAACTTATGGGCAAGTTCGGTTTGACATGGAAAGAAATATACGCTTCCGCTTTAAAAGCTATAGAACGCAAAGATAAGGGTTTCATAGGTTACAGAAAGCTAACAGATTTAGCTGAGTATAAAAAATAAATCTGAATGCCGGTACTCTTGGCTTATATTAAACAATTAATTCGTAATAATGCGGAGAGACGTTTCCCCCGCTTGTAGAGACTGTGTGATAGCCCCTGAAAACTCAAGAATTGATCCCCCTTAAAATTAAGGGGACTTTTATCTTACTTCCCCGCTTGGTAAGAGGGGATCGAGGGGTGTTTGTGAAAATTTTTAACCGATATATAAAGCTTTGTAGGGAACACGCATGCGTGTTCCCTACAGTTATGGGGGCTTGGGATTGGCAAGACAAAAAATCAGATGATCCAAGTGCAACTTGGACAGAAATAATCCTTACCAAATCGGAATTTGTAAGGAGGGGATCGAGGGGGGATTTTATCTTACTTCCCCGCTTGGTAAGAGGGGATCGAGGGGTGTTTGTG
>CAYQTZ010000092.1:1121-9150 GCA_964420565.1 uncultured Hyphomicrobiales bacterium | reverse complement strand
TTTAAGGGGGAACACAAGGGGGATCAATTCTTGAGTTTTCAGGGGTTATCACACAATCTCGGTAGGGCCGGGGAGGGATCATGTTTGGACTTTTGCAATTGTCCTAAATAAATAAATTTTACAATTTCTGATACTCAAATCCTGGATAGCCCTTATTCCCATTATTATCATAGAAATCAATGAAATGCAATTTATAATAAAATCCAGTAACTCCTTTTATTATATAAATCATTTCTGATCGAATATAATACTTGCTTGCTGCCATGTCGTAATACTTCCATTCATGACCAATCTTATTTCTGGCATTTGAAAATTCGAGAGTATCAATAGCAAAAAAATCTATTGATTGAAAATCTTCGCTGTATAGCAAAGCGGCTTCAGTATTATTCTGATTCAGATAAGCACCTGTAACGCTATACCACATTTTATCGCCATCATTTGTATAAAGAAGCTGAGCGTATTTTGAGAAAAGTATATCCCATTCATCTCTTAGTGGCTCTAAGCTTTTTACTTCTCCGTCTCCGTCGAAAGATAGCTGAACATAATTGTAACCTTCATTTTTTGTGATTATTACTGTATGCTCTTCATTATTTGATAAATTTGCAAATCTTACAGTGTAGCTTTCATTATCATATTCCAATATTTGAAATTTCACAAATCCCTGCTTTTTTGCTTTTTCATTTAAGCCCCGGTCAATTATATAAATAAGCTGCTTTGATACTATATTGCCATTATTTGTTTCCCACCATTGACCTATAGCAGTTGAATCAATCTTCCCTTCTGAATTGTCTAAAAGCCAATTCTCTTCTGGAATTTGTTCTATCATAGCTTTATTTATATCATTAAATGAAACAGATTGAATAACAGCCACTTTCATAAATTTACCAAAATTCAGGATTATTTCGTATCTGTCCGACTGGCAGGCAAATCCCAGATCCCAGTCAACTATATTATTCTGCTTTAGAATAGAATCCTTTTCTAAGCTGAAATATATCTGCTCCCCATAATAGGGACCAATACCCACAGTAGATTCTACAACACCACCGCGATCAAATGGCTTCACTGGATTTTCATCAGGAATGCAGGAAAGCATCACAAGAAACAGCAAAGCATAAGCATATATTAACTTCATTAATTCACCTTAATTTTCATTCTCACAAAAAATGATCGTCCCCATCCTACAGGATAGGACGCTCCACTCGAATGTACGCCAGTAGAAACGCTCATCGTTGATTCTATGTTAACCACATCGAATACATTTTTTATACCCGCAACAATGTCAATATAATCAGAAAAACTCCTTGATAAGCTAATATCCATCATATTGAAATCCCCGATGGTGTATTCTATGGGTTGCTCATCAACAATAGTAAACCCAGGCATTTTTCCAGAATATTTGTAAAAGATATTGATCTTTGTTTCAATCTGATCAAGATCATAATCCAGATTCAAACTTAACTCAGGAGAAAAATTGAACTTCCTCGTACCTGTTTCCTCATGCAAGGTGTTCAATCTTCCAATATATGACAAGTCGGTTTTAAAAGTAAAATTCCTTAAAAAATACTTAATACTTAGGTTGGTTCCTATTGTTTCATATTTGCCAATATTGACGTTTTTATATATATCTCCATCTAACAAAGCAAGAGTTATCATGTTTGATATTTTATTATAAAAAACTTTTGGCTCTAAGCTGAAATATGAAGATTCACATTGAGCATTATATGACAAGCTCAAATTATAACTGTCTGATATCTCGGCAGATAAATCCTCATTCCCATATATATTATGATTTATGTCAACAAATTCATAGTATAATTCTTTAATTGAAGGGGATCGGAAACCCTTGGCATAAGATGCTCTAAGAGTTAATTCATCAAAAATATCTGCTTTGATGTTCATCGCTGGTACAAGGGGTGCGTTATACTTACTGTTTTCAATTACTCTCAAAGCTGGCTGAATGACAAGAAAATCAAAAGGCAAGTACTGTAAGCTTATAAAAGCCGCCAAATCACTCATTTCTTTTCTGCCACTCTGTATCTTTTTACCCTCAGCTATGTCATAGTTTATTTCAAATCCTGTTTGATACTTTAAGAAGTCCGTTAGATGATCATCGCTGAATACACCGCGAAGCATATAAAGTTCGAAAACCGATGTATCCTGATCAGATGGGGAATCAGTCAGCTTTTCATCTAATGTTAGCATATCCTTAAAAAAAGTATTCTTTTTTCTGTTGTAATAAGAATATGCACTGGTGAATCTCAGATACTCACTATCTCCGACTTTTCCGTTATATACCAAAGAATTTGTAGAACGCAGAGTTTTATACTTGTCGTCGAATGCAGTCTCGAAATATGGCGGTCTTAGGTCTCCGCGATTCAAAACATATTCATGGAATAATTTTGATGATAGAGTGATCTCATGATCTTTAAAGGAATATTCCGATTTGAAATCAGCAAAGTATTGTTCTTTGGGGTTCCATCTGACGTTTCTGGAATCATTATCTGGATCAAAACCCTGAAATAAGTTTCTACCGCCATTAAGCATAAAATGCCAATCGTCATAAGAATAGCGGAGCAATCCATCGAAGTTATAAACTCCGACGGATTCGATGTATGAGTTCACTTCAAATTCCATTCTATTGCAATCGGGTTCAATAGTAATAAGATTTATCACACCTCCCAAAGCATCACTTCCATAGATAGATGACATTGGCCCTTCGATTATTTCTACCCGCTCTATATTATTGAGATTAATCTGGCTTAGATCAATATTGCCATTTAATCTTCCAATCATTGGCACACCATCAATCATTATCTTTATATTTTCACCTGAGATCCCATTTATATTGATACTACTTCCGAGAATATTATCTTGTGAAATGCGAATATTTGATTCAGTCATTAATAGTTCTCTAAGATTATTAGCACCCTGAGTTTTGATTTTACTTTCGTTTATTACTTTAATATCATATACTGATTTTTGTGTAGAGATAGGTTTAAAATGACCTGTAACCACTACTTCTTCAGTTCGGAAATCAGATTGCGTCATAAAAAAACATATTGATTCTTTTGAGATCAAAGTATCTGCGATAGTTCTGTACCCGACATGGGATAAGACGATATAAGTTGATCCAATAAAAGGATTTAATACTATTCCTTTTTTATCCGATCTTACAACTATGATTGTGTCTTTCCCGTTTATTGATGCTTTCAGATGGACTGTTACTCCTTCCATGGGATTTTTAGTCAGCTCATCTTTTATCTCTATTCTTTGTTTAGATATTGATACCGAAGTTATCAATAAAATTAAAGTAAGAAATAATATCAAAAACCTCAATATGAACAACTTTGAAAATTATTCAAAGAAAAATTGAATGACTATTTCACAATAATTCTATCTAAAAACATTTTATTGTCTATTTGAATAGAAAGATAATATAGCCCAATAGCGCAATCAGGAATTTCTAATCTTATAATATCTTTTGAATTACCTTTGGCTACTCTTTTATCAATCAAAGCAGAACCCGATTGATCAAACATTTTAATTGAGATAAAACCTGATGATCCCTGATCCATTATCTCAATATTTATATATGAATTTGGCTCAACTATGTTAGGATAGACCACTAATTGATTTGATACATCATAGATTTCCACAAAACTGGTGCTACCATTAAGTTCAAAGACCAATCTGCCAGAATCACTGCCTTCAAATTCTTTGAATACAATTTTATTGATCAAAGGATCTGGAGTGTCATCCATCTCAGATGTAACAAAATAGGACAGGTCTTCAACTATATTATAAGTAAATGTCTCGTGGTCTAACTTTTTCCAATCCGAGCCAATCCGATCAATATCAGATGAATAATTATCTGAGTTTAATTCAGGAGCATTAGCTTCAGAAGGCGAGACTCCTTCAACAACGGCAGTTCTATAATTGGGGTTTGTCCTTACACCAGTTACCCCGTAAGGCACCATTTGCCCGGGACCCATTTGTATCATGGCAGTATATTTTCCGAAAATAAGCGACCAGGATTCTAATGGCGGCTCTCGGTCAATTAGTTTTTTGTTAATTACATCCAGATAAACGAACATTTTAGTATTATAATCGCTTTTCTTTACTTCAATCATTTCTTCATTACTTCCATCCAGATCAGCCCATAAAACAGAATAAGTACCATGAAGAAGCCCTTCGATCATGACTTTCTTATAGATATTATCAGATAATTTCAAAACAAATACTTTGTTACCCGATACAGAATGGGTAGCCATATTATATTCCCCCCATCCGAAGTCGCCATTAGTTTCAAAGCCGTCCAGACCAAGATTGAATGCACCGATAGACCATTTAGAAGAAGTATTATGCCCCTGCTGCCAGTTCGCAGACATACCAGTAGTATCAATAGGATCATCCCACGAATCTGCATGGCTGCCTTCGACCACCCACAAAAGCAGTCCCTTCTGGCTGTTTATTCTGATCCCTGCGTCTTTGGAACCAGTCTGGAAGGCAATATCCCAGTTGTCTTTGGGCTCTGCTTTAACTATTCCATTGTCAAAGTGAAACCACAGATCATTTTCGTAACCTTCACCAAGAATTATCTCAATATCTTCAGCAAATAAAGCCGAAAAGCTGATAATAAAAGCTATTACATAAGTAGATAATCGTTTCATTTCTTTTTCCTTTAATTGATTATTAAACATATTAGTACCAAAGTAATACCTGCACCAGACAAGAAAACCCACTTTCCTCTCCCTTTTAAGCCCTTTTTCCCTTGAAGAATAAATAAGCCAGTAAATGAAAGAATAAATAACGCTACTGCGAAAATATCAGAGAACCACATCCAAAGCCCATTGGGGTTCCGGTGCACGAAATTTATTTCAAAAAAAACTGGCCTTTTAGAGACTCTCTCTAACTGACCTTTATTCAAATTCAGATCATATAGCATAGATCCATTATTGAAGTTTATCTTTATCTTCTGATCGCTTGGCTGATCTATCATCAAAAAGCCATCGTCTTCGTTGATTCTTTCATCTTTACCCCAATCAAAAATTCATAAAAAAATTTTTTAGCTATGAGTTAATAATTTAACCGCAACTAAAAAACAATACAAAGTTAAGACGTTGCTAATGATCTGACAATACCCAACTATAGGTATTTTTATTTATATCAAATGAAGAAATGAATATATCATAAAAGACCTAAATCAATTATATTTCATTGTAATATAATGTCTTATAAACATGCTAAATCAAAGCGAAAAAATAGTAAAGATAGGTATTTTATCTATGAAAAATCAGATTCGTCAAGTTCAATTAAGCCATTAATAATGGCATAAGCAGTCAAGCCCGAAACTGTTTTGATCTCGAGTTTCGAGCATATATTCTTTCTGTGGCTTGAAACAGTCTGGTCGCTGATATTGAGCTTCTCGGCAATGTTTTTTGTTGTCAAACCTTTAGCAACTAACCTTAGAATAGTCACTTCTCTTCGGGTCAGCTCCTTAGTAGTATTTGTTTTGTTAGAAATATCGGTTAAATGGTTTGCGGCTTTATTTAAAAGGTCAATGATTTTTCTTTTGTCATAACCGATATCAATAGCAAAAGGGTAATCTGATCTCTTGCTTGATGAAAAGTCATAAACGGGTATGATCAGAGTGTTCTCAGGTATTGATTTAATCTGCCTTATATATTTATTAATGAAAAAAAGATCTGTACAAATGATTACAGGTTTGGGGCTGTCAATAAGTTCAATTATTGAATCCTGATCATTTACCTCTGTTAATGTTTGAACTGCTCCAAATGCATCTAATATTACACCAGACAAGCAATTTGAAACCATATATGACTTGGTTATCACTATAAATGATACTTTGCTCTTCAATTCTCATCTTTCATAAGTGATATGAAAATTTCATTTTCAATACTCTCAGCCTGTTTGAAAAGTATTTGGTTTTCTATTAATTCGTGTAACTTTATATCCTGCTCTAATTCATATAAGACTCTTAAAAAGGATCTTACAAGTGTAGAATTATTAAAAGGATGAATATATTTGATAAATAAATTCTTTAAATCAAAAAGTTTTTCATCTAATGATTCATGCTTTTTTATGTAATTCTTAATTATATTCTTTTTTATTGATTCAAGAATATCTTCATGATATATTCCTTCTTTGTGCTTTTCTGAAAGATTTATTATGTAAGGAAACACTATTGTATCTTCGTAGCTGAGATGCTTGATGAATTCCTCCTGATATGCTTTGAAATAAATATCCAATACTCTGCAATCCTTTGCTCTGTTTGCTTCAATTAGTGATAGACTTTCTATGTAACCAATGATCTGTGGGAGATAATCCTCTAAATATGACTTGTGCGAATTTTTTAAATACTTAACAGTAAGATCAATACTGAACATATGAATATTGATTGGATCGAACTCATATTTATTTATTATCAATTGCAGTAATTCAACAAAGAAATATTGATCAATGCCATGTTCTTTACATATTTCACGAATTGTTTTATCACCAAAACCAAGCTGAATATCCAATCTATCGAGGAAATTCAATAAACAAGGATTCTCAGCAACATAATCAGCCAGTTTTTCATCAATGATTTTCAATTTTATGCCTCCTAATTTTTCCCGAAGTTAAGCAATTTCAGAGAGAAAAAATAAATTAATGATCATTGTTTGGCTACAAATCTGGCTAACTACCTTGATTTGCTTGATAAAATATAACCAATATAATCAGCAAACGCTCCCTAACTCCCTCTTAAAAGATGGGGATTTTTATTAGACTTCCCCGCTTGGTAAGAGGGATCGAGGGGTGTTTTATCTTACTTCCCCGCTTGGTAAGAGGGATCGAGGGGTGTTTGTGAAAAATATATCCGATTCATTCTAAATTCGTAATTCGTAATTCTTAATTGATCCAACACCCCCTAACTCCCTCTTAAAAAAGGGAGATTTTATCTTACTTCCCCGCTTGGTAAGAAGGGATCGAGGGGTGTTCCCATTTAATCTATCAAAACCTAAAACCTACCGGGAATTAAAATAAATATCCCTCAATTTCGCTTCTATATTACTTACTATGGAACATATTGTTTATTTATATAGGTTTTTTTGAAGTGTTACACGATACTGAAGACAAAAAAGAAAAAGCGATATTAATAGCCGTTACACGGAAGGGTTCAGACAGAACCAAAACAGCAGAATATCTCAAAGAGCTGGCTCAGCTTACCGATACTGCCGGCGCTGCCGTTGTGGATATTGTTACTCAGGAAATGGAGAAACCAAACCCTGCTACTGCACTTGGCACAGGTAAAGTGGACGAAGTTAAACTGCTTGCCATGGAGCTTGAAGCCAATCTCATTATCTTCGACGATGAGCTTTCGCCTGCTCAGGTTCGCAACTTAGAAAGAATACTCGAGATCAAGGTTATTGACAGGAGCGGATTGATACTTGATATATTTGCAAAACATGCTAAAACCTTGGAAGCTAAAACTCAGGTAGAGCTGGCACAGTTAGAATATCTGCTGCCGCGATTGACCAGAATGTGGACTCACCTTTCAAAACAATACGGTGGCATTGGTACGAAAGGCCCCGGCGAAACGCAGATAGAAACTGACAGACGAATAGTACGCGAAAGAATCCAAAAGTTAAAAGAGAAACTAAAAGATATTGACAAACAAAAAGAAGTTCGCAGAAAGGGCAGACAAAATATGCCGCGGTTTGCACTTGTAGGTTATACCAATGCAGGCAAATCAACATTAATGAATGCTATTGCCGATAGCGATGTTTACGTAGAGGACAAACTCTTTGCAACTTTAGATACTACAGTACGCTCTTTTGAAATGCCCAGTGGCACTCAGGCATTACTATCGGATACTGTCGGCTTTATTCGCAAGTTACCTACGCATTTAGTAGCATCTTTCCGCAGTACTTTGCAGGAAGCCGCAGAAGCTGATGTGCTCGTTCATGTAGTTGATGTAAGCCACGAAGGTTTCAAAGATCATATTCAAATTGTGGATCAGACTCTT
>CAYQTZ010000092.1:0-1086 GCA_964420565.1 uncultured Hyphomicrobiales bacterium | reverse complement strand
ATATTACCGAAAAACCGATAATATTGGTTTTTAATAAAATTGATAGTATCGAAGATTACAGCGGTATAATCAGAAGGTTGGAAGAAGACTATCCCAACAGCGTTTTTGTTTCTGCTCAGAGAGGTATAAACATTAATAAACTCATGGAGATGTTCCAACATGAATACGACAGTAGCAGCAAGATATATAATTTTACTATACCTTACGAGGATATGTCAATAGTCGCCAAGCTATACGATTTCGTAGAAATAATAAACAGAGACGATAACGATTTCGGAATCGACTTACAGGTAAAGGTCAATCACGAAAAAATTGACCATTTTCTGAATGTTTTCGGAAAGTATCTGGATCAATCAGTATAATTATCTAAAGCATCGCGTATTGTATCTGCATAAAGGAATACATCATGTATCTGAGAAATCCTGAACATACTTTGCACATTTTCGGAAACACCGACAAGTATGATAGTCATTCCAAATTCTTTCATCTGTCTTTGTGCCAAAAGCAAAGCTCCGAGCCCGGAACTGTCAACGTATTCTACATTGGTCAGGTCAATTATCAACGCTTCGATGTCTGGTTGAATTAGTATTAATAGCTTTGCCTTTAGTTGGGCAGAGATCTCTGAGTCAAGATTCAGATTCTTTAGCTGAAAGATAACTACGTTATCCTGGTTTTCGATTGAAAATTTCATAACAAAATATGTATTAATAATTTTAACATTAATTTCATTTATGAATTTATCAAATTATCAACCAATAAACAAGATTCTTCTTTTCCGATTATCATCAATGGGCGATATTATTCTAACTACACCCGTTGCCAGATTACTGAGAAACAAATTCCCGGATGCCCGGATTGATGTGATCACTGCAAAGCAATACACAGAGATATATAGGCATAATCCCTATATAAATCAATTGATTGAATATGATAAATCTTTGCCGCTCACTGGTATTTCTGCACTTAAAGATATTTTATTATACAAGAATAATGGCAAATACGATTTATTTGTTGATCTGCAAAGAAATTTGAGGTCAAAATATTTTAAAAAAATTTTTACAAAATATGTAATAAGCATAAAAAAGC
>CAYQTZ010000091.1:0-9177 GCA_964420565.1 uncultured Hyphomicrobiales bacterium | reverse complement strand
AGTTAGCTCATCATAGAATTGCTTGTCTATATCATCAAACTCAATCTTCTTCTTTCGGATTTTCTCGAATGCCTTGAGATGATTCAAAATGGTCTGATAATGTTTGATTGACTTATGCTTATAATTGGGATCATCCGTCCTCTCTCTGATAAACTTATCAAATACATCGAAGAAGCCCGGTTCCCGCTTCATACGCTCTTTAAACAGCTTCGGATCAAGGAATTTCTTAACTTCCTTCTTCACATCATCAAGTGGTTTTTCCGAGCCATTATTCTTCGCATCGAAGTAAGCAGCATTGATCTTATTCACCAAGTCAGTCAGATACTTATTGATATACGAACTTGATTCCGCTGAAGGTTTCAGCTTCTTTTTCGCATCACTCCAATCCTTCGGACTCACGCTAATCCTCGTACTGATACGCAATCTTTCACTCCGATCGCTGATGGAGAGCATGATCACCGACTTCGGCTGATCCTTCTTGTCGATATAAAACTGAATATTCATTATACAACTCCTGACAGTAATGTAATAAATTTATTTTAATTACTGACAGATTACTGTCAAAATTATTGTATTATTATAATTCAGAATTTGACAGTCATGTACACTTAATATTTATAACTCTATATATTACAAGCATATTATCTATACCAAGACAACATTCTGATTTCTCTTGAATTGCCAGTTATCCACCCACCCAATGGACTTGCACGGCGCAATCCGAGTAGAGCGCCTCGTTCCTCCCCGCTCTACTCGGAAGATTGGCGGCAAATCATCAATCTTCAAGACTCTTTTTGTTACTTTTTCCAAGTAACATCTGCAATACCTTCGTCATAATTTGCCATTCTTGCAGCAGTGAATAAATAATCCGAGAGCCTGTTCAGGAATTTGCCAATATGCTCGCCGATATATTCCTCACGCTCAAGACTTACACAGAGTCGTTCGGCGCGCCTGCATACCGTTCGGGCATGATGAAGATTTGCTGCAGGAACGGAGCCGCCCGGCAGTATGAAATTTTTCAGTTCAGGCATTTTGCCAGTATAATTATCAATTTTCTTTTCAAGCCATTTGATGTTCCCGCCATCTATTCTTTTTACATCAAATTTTGGCTTTGGCTCGAAAGGTGTGGCAAAATCAGACCCGACAACAAATAATAGATTATTTAAGTAAAGCAGGTCTTCTTTTAGCTGGGACTGTTTCATATTCGAGACGGCAATTCCGATAATACTATTTAGCTCATCGGTTGTTCCATACGTTTCCACCCTCAGGGAATCTTTAGTTACCCGCAAGCCTGAGAATAGTCCTGTGGTTCCGTCGTCGCCTGTTTTTGTATAAATTTTCATAAATATTGTATTGACATATATAAAGAATGCTTAGAATATTATTATGATTTAATGATTTTGGTGTCGAATGTAACTTCGCAGCCGGATCGCTTGAACATAGCCGAAGCTCCACAGTATTTATCCTGTGAAAGTTCTACAGACCTGAGTAAGTCGCTCTGCTCAGCGTCAGGGCTTGTCAGTTCATAAGTAAGATGCACTTTTGTAAAGACTTTAGGATGTTTGTCGGCTCTTTCGGCTTCAATTTTGATTACCAGATTATCTACCTGCTTTCTTTTCTTGCGTAAAATACTGATAGTATCCATAAAAGAGCAAGCGCCCATTGCCTGAAGCATTACTGACATCGGAGTAGCTGCCGAGTCCTCACCTCCTGCCGCCGGCATTGTATCGAAGATTGTATCGTGATTTCTGCCATCGTCTCCGATGATCCTCATTTTTCTGTCAAGTTCTAATTTTACTTCCATAATTCATTATCCTGTTTATAAAATAACAATTAAATAATTTCTAATTATTATATTCCTATACGGTAATATATTGCATATTATTGTAAATTTCATTATTATGTAAGTTTAGTATAATGAAATTCTATCAAAAATCAAAAAAGGAAATAATGAAACAGGTTTTAGTTGGAATAGTAATGGGAAGCGATTCTGATCTGGATACAATGAAGCCAGCAGCAGAAATATGCGAGCATTTTGGAGTGCCCTACGAATTGCGTGTTGTTTCTGCTCACAGAACTCCTTTGGACATGACAGATTATGGACAGAATGCTCATCTTCGCGGAATCAAAGTAATAATTGCCGGAGCCGGTGGTGCTGCACATCTGCCAGGAATGCTTGCGGCTAACAGTCCTTTGCCTGTAATTGGGGTGCCAGTTAAATCAAGAGCTCTAAGCGGTGTGGATTCTCTATATTCCATAGTGCAAATGCCTCCCGGAGTGCCGGTTGCTACTGTTGCAATTGGAGCAGGCAAGAACGCTGGCATACTTGCTATGGAAATACTTGGGACATCTGACGAGAAGATCCGCAATAAAATAATTGAATATAAACATAATATGGCGGAAGAATCAAGACTAAAGAACGAACAGAATGAAGCTTTTACAGAGCTATATAAAGTTTAACTTTCTAATCAACACTAATTGTTGTTAGAAAATATAATGTCAAGTAAATTATAGATCATCAGTCAATCAGGGATTATCAACCTGAGAGCGTTGGAGAGTATTCATTGGTCTCCCGCGGATATAGCTATTTATTATTTGCATATCCTGATGTCTGTAAATTATCTTTTCTAAGATTTTGGAAGTTGACTTTTCATCTGTACTATTTAGTTTTCCAGATGGATCGATAACTATAAAATCTGCTTCTTTGCCAACTTCCAGGCAGCCAGTTACTTTATCAATTTTAAGAATTTTTGCTGCATCAATAGTAGCCATACAAAATGCTTTTTCGGCATTTAAAAGACTATGATCAGTTTTATTTATAGTATTATATATCTTGGAGGTTTCTATGGCTTCTCTTGCTTCGTTCAGAATAGAAAAAGAGTAACCTGCGGCAATATCAGTTCCTAAACCTGTTGGAACTCCCATATCCAAATACTCCGCCAAAGGCATTATTCCACTTTGCAGATAGCGATTGGAAACCGGGCAGTGGACAAGCGCAGTGCCGTCTCTGGCAAGCATATTTTTTTCATCCTCAGAAAGATATATGCAATGCACAAATTGAGTGTCTTTTCCATATATTCCAGCGGCTTTGTAAATTTCTAAATATGTTTTATAATTGGGAAAAAGTTGTTTCATCATTATTAGCTCATCAAGATTTTCAGCAAGATGGGTTTGCAAGATCAAATTTTCGGCTACAGAAATTTCTGCTGATTTTTTCATAAGCTGCATAGAGCAGGATCCGGCATACCGCGGCAGCAGAACATAATTCAACAACCCATTATGCTTGCCATGCCATTGATTCGCAAGGTATATCGTGTCATCAATATTTTGTTCAGCAGATGAAATTAGTTCATTATTGCCAATATCCATCATAGTTTTACCCATGAACAAACGGATACCTGCGTTTTCAGCTTCTTCGAATGCGATGCTTGCTGCTTCTTTTTGAGCGGGACCAAAGATAACGGCAGTCGTTGTGCCATGGCTTATTATTTCATGAAAGAATTTTTTTGCTATTATCTTAGCATATCCTAAATCGAAGAATTTCCCCTCAGTTGGGAATATATATTCTTCCAACCACTCGAGCAATGTGCCTTTGCCATTGCCGATTGCATCATACTGAGGCAAATGAGTGTGCATATCTATCATCCCTGGTAAGAGAATTGATTGAGGATGCTCCACTCTTTCAGCATTTGGGAACTGCTTAATGGCTTGCTTCATAGCACCAACATAGATTATTTTTTCGTTTTCTACAGCTAAGGCACCATCATGGATTGAGCTTATTTCACCAGCTTCTGTGGGGGTGATAATATGACCTGAGTAGATTATTGTTTTCATTTTCATTTATGTTATTATTAATAATTTTCACAATGTATAAAATATTCGTTAATTTTGTTAGTTATTAATATTAGTATAAATTATGAATAATACAAAGAAAAATAAATCCAATAAGTTGAAGATCGTCATTAATTTATTGATCCTTGTAATGACCGTCTTCGTTATTGTATTACTCGGCTCATTTTTCTATCAGGTGTTTTTTTCAGAGAAGTTAGATTCTTCTGTATTTGAAAGAAGCGATGATATGCAATATAGAGAAAGAATACAAATAAGCGTATTGAATGGTTGCGGAGTAGATGGTCTGGCAAGGAAAGCAAAGAAATATATGGGCAAACGTGGGTTTGATGTAGTGGAATATGGAAATTACGACACTACTGCTACAAAATCGTTTGTTATAGATAGAATTGGTAATATTGATGCCGCTTTGAGATCAGCAGATTGCTTCGGCATCAATGATTCTTTGATTATTACAAATATTGATTCTAATCAATATTTAGTTAATACAATAGTAATTGGACAAGATTATAAAAAAATGGAACCGTTTAAATAATATAAGGGAAAGATATTGGCTAAAATCGGAAAACCAAGATCAACGAAAGGTCTCGCTATTTTTTGTGCGAAGCTTGCCGAAGAGAAAATTGCAGTGAATGTAGTGATCATGAATATGGAAAATATCGAAACTGCTCCTGCGGATTATTTTGTAATAGCTACCTGCAACAGCGATATGCAGATGAAAGCTATAATTGACCTGCTCAAAGATGTAAGCAGGGATCTCGGTATGCAAAAGCCGAGGGTCGAAGGCACCGAGAATATGAGCTGGGTGCTGATAGATTATGTTGATGTTGTTATGCACTTGATGTTACCCGAAGTAAGAGATTACTATCATCTGGAAAAGCTTTGGGGAGATGCGAAATTCATGAAGCTTAGCGAAAGCGGCACAGCTGTAGCTCTCAAAGGAAAAGTATAATTTTATTATTAGGAATATTATGCAAATTGAATACATTAGACCAATTTTCGAGGAAGCGGTTAAGTCCTTAGATATTGTTACAGATAGTGAAATTGGCTTTGAAATACCCAAAAACCCCGAGCATGGCGATCTGTCAACAAATATCGCAATGACATTGACCAAATTATTAAAGAAGCCGCCAAGAGATATTGCTCAGATGATAATCAACAAGCTGGAATATGATGATAAGTTAGTTGAATTAATATCAATAGCAGGTCCCGGTTTTATTAACATTAAGTTTTCTAATGAATTTTATCGCAAAGAATTAGCAAAAGTAATTTCTGCAGGCGAGGATTATGGCAGGGGAAGTTCCGGCAAAGGTAAGAGATTGAATGTAGAGTATGTAAGTGTTAATCCCACAGGGCTGCTCCATCTCGGGCATGGCAGAAATGCTGCTATCGGCGATACTATTTCAAATCTTTATGAGTGGCAGGGTTGGGATGTTACGCGTGAATATTATTTTAATAACGCTGGCAACCAGATGAATAATCTGGCTAAATCAATTTATGCTCGCTATAGGCAGCAACTCGGAGATGAAGATTTTCCTTTCCCGGAGAACGGCTATCACGGCAATTATATTCAGGATATAGCAAAAGAATTAATTGAAAAAATTGGCAAAGAATACATAGAAGAAAGCGATAGTAACTTACTTGCTATACGTAAGTTTGGCGAGGAATGGTGCTTTGCTGAAATCAAAAAGACGCTTGAAAGAATGAATATTTCGCAGGATGTATTCTATAATGAGGACTCTTTATATAAAGATGGGAAAATCAAAGAAGTAATAGAGCTGCTATCCGACAAGGGTTTAGTTTATGAAAAAGATGGAGCCAAATGGCTTGCTCTAAGCAAGATGGGCTTAGAAGATGATCGTGTAATAGTGAAATCCACAGGCGAACCAACATACAGATTGCCGGATATTGCATATCATCGCGAGAAATTCCGCAGGGGATACGACTTCATCATTGATGTATTTGGCTCTGATCATATTGCTACAGTGCCCGATGTATTAGCAGCGCTGAGATATCTCGGTTATGATGTCAATATCGTAAAAGTACTTGTTCATCAATTTGTAACTCTTACAGAAGATGGCAAACAGGTGAAGATGTCAAAAAGATCGGGCAGGGTCTATACTTTAGATGACCTTTTAGATGAAGTAGGCGAAGATGTGGTGCGTTTTTTCCTGATAATGCGTAGCATGGGAACTCATTTGGAATTTGATCTGGGGCTTGCCCGCGAGCAAAGCGATAAAAATCCCGTGTTTTATTTGCAATATGCTCACGCAAGAATATACTCCGTTTTCGAGAAAGCAGACGAAAGAAGTATAAATTATAAAGAACATAATGATATATCTGAGCTGGACGACAAAAGCGAGATAGACCTAATAAAACAAATCTTACGTTTTCCTGATGTTTTGCGTGTAGCCTGCGATAGGAACGAACCGCAATACCTTCCTGAATACTTGCGGGAGATGGCATCTGCTTTTCATGTTTTTTATCATAATTGCAGGATACTTGGCGCTTCCTCACAAGAACTCGAAAAAGCACGTTTAGTACTGGCGAATATAGTTAGAACAATTATGAAAAACGGTTTGACAGTAATTGGTATTTCTGCTCCGGAGAGAATGTGAAGCAAGAAGTAATAAAGCAATTCAAAGTAATGCCGGGAGTTGGCAATGCAATAGCCGAAGACCTTTGGGACCTTGGCTATCGGTCGCTTGAAGATATTAGGGGAGAAGACCCCGAAGCAATGTACGAAAAGCTGTGCGAGTACCAGAATTGCAGGGTTGACCGCTGTATGCAATATGTTTTCAGATGTTGCGTATATTATGTATCCACCGACGAACATAATCCTGAACTTCTTAAATGGTGGAAATGGAAAGATAAATTGTTGAATACTTAATAAGGAAAAGATATGGCAAATCCAAGAATAGCACAAAAAGCTCCCATTGGTTTAGAACTCGAGCCAAAAAAATATTGGTGGTGCGCCTGTGGTGAATCTAAAAACCAGCCCTTCTGCGACGGTAGCCACAAAGGCACCGAGTTTACCCCTACAGAATTTGAGATCACAGAGAAGAAGAAATACTGGCTTTGCGGATGCAAAAACTCCAAAAACAGTCCCTTCTGCGACGGAACACATAAAGGTTTATAATATCAAATATCATTATAAATTCCCAAAATATATATCAATATATTAAAACTTTATTACAATTCTGCAAAGAGGGGGACATCAATTCCCCCTTCTTTGTAAAAAATTGAATATAATAGTCATCCACTCTCCAGACAGGTCGGGATGCAAGCATTGGTAAGAGTGGATTGAGGGGTTTATAGCGGTTAGCGTAAGACCATGATAGCATTGGACTTCCCCTCTTTGTAAGAGGGGATTGAGGGGTGTTTATGAAAAAATATATATCCGATTTAATTCGTAACGGATCCCCTCTCTTGATAGTAGAAGATTTTTATCTTATCTTGATATTCCAAATCATTCGTAATTTAAGACCATTGCAAAACCAAAGAAAATCCCCCTATTTCCCCCTTTTCCCGACAAGTCGGGATCGAGATAAAAAAGGGGGATACCCCCGCAATTAATTATATATCAATGGCATACTCCCTCCCTTACTCGTAAGGGAGGGCCGGGGAGGGATCAGTTTTTGGACTTTTGTAATGGTCTTACTTGACAAAAAAGGTATTTATGTAGAACATATCCGATTTAATACGAAACTATTATGTCATTGGTGTCAGGAATTCTGAATTTAAATCTTCTGAAGGCTTCTTCGGCTCCGGAAGGTTGAAAAAGCTAAGTTATAGTTTAACTTGCGGGGCAGTAGTTGCTTACCCTTATTATTTCAGATACCTTCTGCTGATGGTTTCTTTGGGCTGATAGCTAACAGCTTTGTTTTTTCAAAATATATTCTTAGATTTATACTCTGTAGCAGACTGCTTTTTGACAGAAGACGAAAGGAGACGCTCTAAAAATGAAGGGACCAGTGGCATTGGTGGATTGTAATAATTTCTACGCTTCCTGCGAAAGGGTATTCAACCCGCGATTGGAGGGCGTTCCCGTCATTGTGCTGTCTAATAATGATGGAATGATAGTTGCCCGCTCCAACGAAGCCAAGGCATTGGGTATCAAGATGGGCGAACCGCTTTTCAAAGTAGAAGACATAGTCCGTAAGCACGGAGTGAAAGTCTTTTCGTCAAATTATACTCTCTATGGCGATCTGTCTCATCGTGTGATGATGACGCTGGAGCAGTTCTCACCAAACGTCGAGATATATTCCATAGACGAAGCATTCATAGATTTATCGGGATTTAACTATAAGGATCTTAGCGATTACGCTCGCGAAATAAGGGCTACAGTGAAGAAATGGACAGGCATGCCGGTTTCCATTGGGATTGCCGACACGAAAACGCTTGCCAAAATAGCCAACCACCGCGCTAAAAAAGACAGCCGGCACAAGGGTGTGCTGAATATCGCAGGAGCTAAATGCGTAGATGAATATCTGAAAGAAACTGAGGTAAGCGACGTTTGGGGAGTAGGCAGGCAATATACGAAACGGCTTAATGCCAGACAGATATTTGATGCTTACCAGCTCTCGCAGGCAAATGACAAGTGGATTAAAAAAAATATGACGATAATGGGTTTGCGTACCGTCTATGAGCTGAGAGGAATTCCTTGTATAGAGCTCGAATATGTACGCCCCGCTAAAAAGGCAATAGTCTCATCGCGTTCTTTTGGTAAAACAACGGATTGCCGGAAAGATATACAGGAATCTGTGGCTTTCTTTACGACTATTGCTTCCGGGAAGATGCGCCGGCAGAAATCCAAGGCATCGGTGCTAATGGTTTTCCTGCGGACCAATCCTTTTAAGACCACTCCACAATATCATAACGGTGTACAGGTGCAATTACCCGTGCCTACGGACTCTACTTCCGAAATGATAAGTTACGCTATGAAGGCAGTGCAGCAGATATTCCGCGAGGGCTTCCAATACCACAAGGTAGGAGTTATGCTTACCGGTTTTGTGCCGAACAGCCACACTCAAATGTCGCTTTTCGATACGGTGGACAGAGCCAAGCAAGTAGCTGTAACCAAGGCGGTGGATAAGATAAACATGGAACTGGGCGCAGGAGCTATTCACTATGCCGCAACTGGAGTAAAGCGGGAATGGAAGACAAAAGCTGAGAAGAGATCGCCACGATACACTACTAATTGGAAAGAACTGCCTGGAGTGGGGTGATTTTTTCAATTACGAATGTAAGCGTTTATCAATATTGAAGATGCAGGAATATATATAGTGTTATGTCAAATATTAATTGTCAATCAATCACGAATGATTG
>CAYQTZ010000090.1:6100-9193 GCA_964420565.1 uncultured Hyphomicrobiales bacterium | reverse complement strand
GCTTTTTTCCATATAATACCGCTATCGTCAAAATTATGCTCTATATAGAATGCAATTATTCTTTCTACTCCGATGCCATAACTGCCCATGATAATTGGTTTTTCCTTGCCATCACTGTCCAGGAAGTTAGCTCCGAGAGCTTCGGAGTATTTTGTACCGAGTTTGAATATATGTCCAAGTTCGATAGCTTTAACGACTCTAAGTGGTTTGCCGCCAATCGGGTCGGGTTCGCCCTCCTGCACAGTGCGCAGGTCATGGAAAACATCTATTTTACAGTCGCGTTTGATATCTATATTTTTATAATGAAATCCATTTTTATTAGCGCCGCTCACCAGCCCATTAGCATCTTTAAGCAAATCATCAGCAACAATTTTGATTTTTGTCTTCAAGTTAACTGGTCCAATAGATCCGGCATCAGCACCTGTGTATTTAAGCAATTCCTCAGTTTCGGCAGGTCGGAAATTATTTGTCATGAAAATTGACTCTAATTTTGTTTCGTTTAATTCGTCATTGCCGCGCATCATTAAAAGCACTGGTTCAGATTCGATAATATATACAACAGATTTGGCTAACCGTTCCTCTGGAAGCCCGAATTGCTTTATCAGATCGTTAATAGTTTTTGCGTTGGGAGTTGGAAACTCTTCGATTTCCTTTTCTTCCGGTATCCTTCCTACCGGAGCGAGTTTTGAAGTGGCAACCTCAACGTTAGCAGCGTAGCCGCTTTCTTCGTTAATGGCGCAGGTGTCTTCTCCTGAATCGGATTCCACCATAAATTCCTGTGATTGCCTGCCGCCCATAGCGCCGCTGGACGCCCCTACAACGAAATATTTTAGTTCGCATCTGTCAAATATTTTTCTGTATGCGTTATAATGCTTGTCGTAGCTTTCGTCTAATCCTTCCCAGCTAATGTCGAGCGAGTAGGCATCTTTCATAATGAACTGTCTGCCGCGAAGTACACCCGATTTGGGGCGTGGTTCATTGCGAAATTTTGTTTGTATCTGATACCAAATCTGCGGAAGATCGCGATATGATTTGACGTGCTGGCGTGCGTGGTAAGTTATTATTTCTTCGTGAGTTGGCGCAAGCACTAATCCCTCGCGGTTCTTTAGGTGGAACATCACATCGCCCATAGCTTTCACGCGTCCGGTTTGCTCCCATATTTCAATTGGGTTAAGAGCTGGCAGTAGAAATTCCTGCCCTCCAATAGCATCTATTTCTTCTTCAAGTATTTGAATAACTTTTTTTAAAACTCTATACCCAAGTGGTAAAAATGAAAAAACACCAGATGCGACCTGGCGTACCATACCAGTCCGAAGCATCAAGCTGTGCGAAGGCATCATCGCATCGGCAGGCGATTCTTTCAAAGTTGGAATAAAATATTTTGTTTGTCTCATTTCACTGATTCACTAATTAGCTCTAACATACATCTGTGTCATATTAATTACTACAAAGATAATCAATTTCAACTGTAATTAAGAATAATATTTTTTTTAGGCAAAATGAAATTAGATGAGATATACATCATAGGTGGAGCAAATCTTTGGGTTTAATGAACTATGATTTACTATAGTGATAATAGAATGATTTTTCTATAGTCAAAAGATTTTAAGCAATATTCATCCGATGACAATAGTGTCACCGGATGAAAACTTGTCGAAAGTCTATGCTTCGGCTGGCTGCTCTGCTTTTGCAGCTTCTGCTGCGGCTTTAGCAGCGGCTTCTTCCTCAGCTTTAGCTTTTTCGGCTTCAGCGGCGGCTTTTTCTTTCTCAATTTTTTTGTTTTTGCGATGCTCTTTCTGCTTGAAATATCTATCGCGTGCAGTAAGTTTATGCCTTTCTATTGATTCTTCGATTTCTTCCTGGCTTTTACCTTTGTACTGCAGGTGTCTGCGAAGTAATACTCCTTCGTAACTAAAAATTCTGCTGACGATGTCAGTTGGCTGAGCGCCTGCATTGAGCCAATAGATAGCTCTATGAGGATCCAGCTGGATCTTGGAAGGTACGTGGTTAGGATCAAAAAATCCTATGCGTTCTAAATAATCACCGTCTCTTTTTTTTCTGCCGTCAACAGCGATTATGTCGTATATCGCATGATATTTTCTGCCTTTACGGCGTAAACGAAGCTTTACCATTTTTATTTATCCTATAATAATTAGAAAATTTTGGTTTCATTAATTATTTCATTCCAAAACCGCCACCCGGCATAAAATTCTTAAGCATTCGAGAGCGATTGCCGCGTGTAAGGTTTTTCATCATTTTATTCATATCACCAAACTGCTTCAGTAATTTATTTACATCTTGTATTGTTGTGCCGCTACCTTTGGCAATGCGTTTTCGTCTTGAGCCATTTAAAATTTTTGGATTATTTCTTTCTTGTTTTGTCATAGAAAGAATAATGGCTTCGAGTCTGGAAAACTGCTTGTCGTCAACATTTACATTTTTCAATTGCTTGTCCATACCAGGTATCATGCCGAGCAAGTCTCTGAAAGATCCCATTTTCTTGATAGTCTTTAGCTGTTCTAAGAAATCTTCGAAAGTGAATTGGTTCGTTCTGATCTTCTTTTCTAACTTTTGGGCTTCCTGTACATCAAACTGTGATTCAGCTTTCTCTACTAAAGTAAGTACATCACCCATACCAAGTATTCTGGATGCAATTCTTTCGGGATGGAATGGCTCCAGGTCGTCTAATTTCTCGCCTGTACTAACGAATTTAATTGGCTTGCCCACTACCGAAAGCACAGATATTGCAGCGCCTCCGCGTGTATCTCCATCAAGTTTTGTTAGTACTACACCCGTCAGCGAAAGTTTCTCATGGAATGCTTTGGCAGTAGTTACTGCATCTTGCCCAATCATAGCATCGCAGACGAATAGAGTTTCTGTTGGCTTTACGGCATCGGCAAGATTTTTGACTTCGTTCATCATCATTTCGTCAATAGTCAATCTGCCAGCAGTATCTATAATAACAACATCCCTTGCAAAGCGTTTAGAGTAGGCAAGCGATTCTTTTGCTATTTCTACTGCATCTTTGCTATCTTTGGTGAACACGGGGATGTTAGCCTGTTTGCCGAGCTGTTTCAGCTGTTCGATAGCAGC
>CAYQTZ010000090.1:0-6090 GCA_964420565.1 uncultured Hyphomicrobiales bacterium | reverse complement strand
TATCGCAAGCAACCAGTATTGGCTGTCTGCCTATTTTCCTGAGCTTTTTAGCCAGCTTGGCACAAAACGTAGTTTTACCAGACCCCTGCAGACCAGCTACCATAATAACAGTAGGCGGCTGAGGCGATGTCATAAGCTCTGCTTGCTTATTGCCCATGAGTTCAATCATCTCGTCGCGGACAATTTTTACAATTAGCTGCTCGGGTAACAGTTTGCCTTTTACCTCTGTGCCAACTGCTTTTTCTTTTACATCTTCAACAAATTTTTTAGCCACATGAAGATGCACGTCCGCTTCGAGCAATGCTCGACGGATTTCTCTCATGGCTTCCTGTACGTTTTCTTCAGTTATTTTCGATTGACCGCGAAAACGTTTTATCGCTGATTCTAACTTTTCTTGTAGATTTTCAAACATATCCAATTTCAAAAAATTTACAGATTACAAAGTTAATTCTTTTAAATCATTTGTCCAAAATAAAATGAAAAAAGATTAAAGAATTGCTTTTATTTTATGTGTAAACGTAAAAAGCAGAGTTTTATGTTAAATTTTTGATTAAAAAATCAATTATTATGTTCATATCATCAAAATTTCTTTCTTGATTTTTTCTGTTAAAAATTGTAACTTTCAATCTCTTTAATAGTGAGATTATTGTTTTTATATAATAATATTGGAATATTACAAAAAGGATAAGCTAATGAAAGTACAAATTGAGAGACTAACTGAAGATGAGATCAATAAGATGGGTATCAGGAACTGGCCCGTTTGGACGAAAGAAGTATCGAATTTCGATTGGTTTTACGACAATCAGGAGCAGTGTCTGATACTTGAAGGCAAAATAACAGTTAAAACTGATGAGGGCGATGTGGATATTGAGCCAGGTGATTTCGTTACATTCCCTAAAGGACTTAAGTGCGAATGGCAGATTCACGAGCCGGTACGCAAGCATTATAATTTTCAGTAATATTTTCGGGTTTAATGTGAAGTTTACTATAGATCTTACGAAAAGCCAGTATAACAAATTAGCAAAAAGGTCTGAAATGTTAGGACAGCAACCAGATGATGCTGCCAGAATGGTGCTTTCAATTCTTACCGATGGTTCAGATAAAGACTTTATTGATTATTTGGAATTAACAGGCACTCATTCCACACATAGGGATATCCCAGATAGCGATGACGAGTTTATTGCCTCTGAGGAGTGGGAATATGACGACGATGACGAAAAATACACTTAGTGTTTTGGAAATTTATTTATTGTTAATAGTGAATATTTCTGTAGTTTAAAAATATTTTGCACGATTCTTGCGTGTATCTTTAGATTGGTATTTAAATAATTGATTTATTATTATCGTTAGAATTAAATGAAGATTTACGATGTAGCTCCTGATCCATATTACGAACATGGGAAGCATTCCGCAGTTCAACTAATGATCTATGTGTCTATATTCTTTGTAGCAACTGCTGTAACAGTTAATGTTTTCTTATATGGTTTACAGTATTTTTTTGTGGAGAATCTGCATGGGCATGTTTTCGAGGTCGGTGACTATGTACCCTATTATCTTGAGCATAATAAAGAAAATCTGTTAGAAATAAACTGGTTCTTTGTCTGGGCAATAGATCTATATAAGGATACTCCTACTGAAGCCAGATATTGGTTCAATCCTTTTATGATAGTTATTATCGAATCAGCTTTCCTTGGGTTGCTGATATCGGTTTTTATTACAACATTCCTGCCATATAAGTATGGTATTATGAGGCAGAAAATTGAGCGGGAAATTTCTAATATTCTCGATAATATCGAATATATTAAATACGGCTACCATAGCAGGGAAGGGCAAAAGGAGATTATAACGGAGTTAATGAGTTTGAATTCTTATAATTTCCAGGAATATGCCGAGGAAATTAATTTTCACGCAGATGATCTGAGAATTTTTATAAAAGCACTAAAATGGCGGCAATCTAACTTAATCTATAAGATCATTCATTTTAATAATGGAATTCAGGTTTATATGAGGTTCCATTTCACTGCTAAATATAGTAATGCTGTGCTTGGTTTTGTTTATATCGGAGCGGCTTTTTTGATTGTAATTATCGGTTTGCGAGGTCTTAAGTTTATTCCCCCAAACGAGCCAACTTACGTTATGTTCGCTTTGGGTATGGAATTTATTATGCTGGTGCTTTATGCAATTACGCTAATATATTCCAAACAGGAAGAAGAAATGGAAATGGAGATCAAGAGTAGAGATGCCGCATCGAAGTCACTTGGTTCTGAGCTGGGTGATTCTCGCGAAGTAGAAAAGTTATTGCGTGTTTTTATTAAATCTAATAGCAAAGATGAATAGTGAGGAGGAGGGTAGAAAAGTGGGGTTAAAAGTCATTTCAGAACATTTGGATGGATTAATTGTATTTCAACCGGATGTATTCGAAGATAAACGCGGATTTTTTATGGAATCTTACCGTGCGGATGAATTCGAGAGATTATCATTACCTACAGATTTTGTTCAGGACAATCACTCGAGATCTTCTAAAGGAGTTCTGCGCGGTATGCACTTTCAATGGGACAAACCGCAGGGCAAGCTTATTCGGGTAACAGTTGGTGCTGCTTATGTTGTGGAAATTGATATTCGCAAAAATTCTCCATCTCTGGGTAAATGGTTCGGGATAGAGCTTAATGAACAAAATAAGAAACTGCTCTGGGTGCCGCCCGGCTTTGCTAATGGTTTCTATACACTATCGGATTGGGCAGAGATGCAGTATAAATGCACAGCGTTTTGGAACAAAAACGGTGAATCATCTATCCGCTGGAATGATCCTAACATAGATATTAGCTGGAATGCTAAGGCCCCAGTTGTTTCCGACAAAGATAAAAATGCTCAATCTTTAGACGAATGGCTCGCCAGAGAAGAATCAAAGTTTTTCAAATATTGATAGAAGTATTAGAATCTGATTTTATCTCAATTATATTTCGTTCGCGGTTATTGCTTGCCTTATGATTGATCCATTCTGATCATTATTTTGTAAATATATATAATTTTGCTATTTTGATAGATAATAAATTTATCAAACGAGATCATATTGGCAGATAATATAGATACAGAAAAGCAGATAGAGTCAAAAATAATATGCTATCATTGCGGAGATTTTTGCAAAGATGATTCGATAGAAAAAGATGGAAAATATTTCTGCTGCACGGGCTGCCTTTATGTGCATGAACTGCTGAGCGACAGCAATCTCAATGATTTCTACTCCCTGACAAAAAGCAGTGGGCTGAAACCTAAGAATTTCGCTAAGGATGAATTCGCCTTCCTCGACGATGAAGAGATCAAGGAAAAAATGCTTCACTATACTATCGGGGGGACTTCTAAAGTAACGCTTTTCATCCCTGAAGTTTATTGCAGTGCATGCATCTGGCTGCTCGAGAATCTGTATAGATTGAATCGTGGCATAATCGAATCCAACGTAAATTTCCTAAGAAAAGAAATAACAATAACTTTTAAAAGCAATGTTACTTCTCTTAGAGAAATAGTGGAATCACTCACTTCCATTGGCTACAGGCCCAAGCTGAGTATCTCTGATCTCGATAATATCAAACAAAAGAATCCGAATAAGCCATTATACATAAAACTTGGTATTGCCGGTTTTGCTTTTGGTAACATCATGCTACTCGCTCTGCCTGAATATTTTTCGGGCGGTAACTTATCAGATATTTTCAAGATATTTATTGGTTATCTATCTCTTTTTCTTGGCACAATGGTGCTATATAGTGCTTCAGATTATTTCCAATCTGCATGGACAAGTCTGAAACTTAAGCATATTAATATTGATGTACCAATCAGTATTGGCATACTTACTCTGTTTTTGCGAAGTGCTTTTGACATTATTACTGCAACTGGCCCCGGCTTTCTTGACTCAATGACAGGGCTCGTTTTCTTTCTTCTTATCGGTAAAGTATTTCAGCAAAAAACCTTCTATTCCCTTTCTTTTGATAGGGATTTTAAATCATACTTCCCGCTATCAGTAATTAAGAAGGAAGGAATTGATGAAAAATTCATCTCATTGAAAGATATCAATATCGGCGATAGATTATTAATTAGAAGCAATGAGATAATCCCTACAGATGCAGTACTTCTCAGCGAAGCCGCCACTATTGATTATAGCTTCGTAACAGGTGAGTCGAAGCCAGTAACTGTAAATCGTGGGGAAAAAATATTCGCTGGTGGCAAACAGCTCGGAAGCTCCATAGAAATTGAAGCAACTAAAGAATTCTACCAGAGCTATCTTACTGAACTCTGGAATCACCAGTCCTTTAAGGAAGAAGAGGACGAAAGCAAAGTATCACACATATCAGATGTAGCCGCTAAATATTTTACTTTCGGCGTACTCTTCATAGCTCTCTGCACTCTGGGATACTGGCTGATGATAGATGTTAATATGGCTATCAATAATTTTACTGCCGTACTGATCATCGCCTGCCCATGTGCTTTGGCTTTAACTATACCTTTTACTTATGGAACAAGTCTTCGGGAATATAGCAAAAGAAATCTCTTCCTGAAAAATGATAGTATCGTAGAAAAAATCTCAAAGATAACTACTATCGTATTCGATAAGACTGGCACTCTTACAGATGTGAGCAAAAGCCGTGTCGTGTATTCAGGGCAGGAGCTATCCGAGCGTGAAAAAGTGCTGATACGTTCAGTCGCAAAAAATTCTACACACCCACTTAGCAGATTGATCTACGAGCATTTTGAAGATATACCCGTTATGGATATTGTTGACTATACTGAAAAGGAAGGCAAAGGCATAGAAGCTATCTATGACGGGAATATTGTAAAAATTGGGAATTTTTCGTGGGTTAAGGGCATCCTTACGGAAAACAGAATTAATCTTTCAGAGAATAACTTCAATTTCAAGACAGAATCAAATGTATATGTATCCATTAATGATGTAATTATTGGCTATTTCAGAGTTGTTCCAAAATACCGTGAGAATTTGAACCAAATGTTCGATCAACTAAAAGTCAAATATAAGCTTTATGTTATTTCAGGAGATAACGATAGCGAAAAAGAAATTTTGAATAATATTACAGATAATTCTGCTGAACTTTTCTTCAACCAGCTTCCAGAGCAAAAGCTGCAATTCATAGAAAAACTACAACAAAATGATGAAAAAGTAATGATGGTGGGAGATGGTCTAAATGATGCAGGGGCTTTGAAACAAAGTGAAGTCGGAATAGCCGTAGCCGATAATAATTCAAGCTTCACTCCCGGTTCTGAAGCAATTTTACTTTCTGATAATCTTACACTTCTTCCCGGTTATTTAAAGTTATCACAGAAAGCAATGCAAACTGTTTATATGAGTTTTGCTATATCACTTATTTACAATATAGTCGGAATGGTTCTGGCAGTTCAGGGGATTGTGTCTCCCTTAATAGCGGCAATATTTATGCCAGTTAGTTCAATCAATGTAGTGCTTTTCACAGTGTCTAAAGTAAAATTCGATGCTAAATTATTAAAAATTTTTAAGCAAGACAAAAGCTGAAATTATCAGAAAAATCAGTAAAAATACTTTTTGAAATTTTGCAAATTATCAGTATGTTTATATAACTGTGTAGTAAGATAAGGGCGAAATGGAAGTTATTTTAATACTTATAACCTTTAGTTTGATGCTGGCTCTGGCATTCCTCGGTGCTTTTCTATGGGCTGTAAAAACCGACCAATACGAAGATACTTACACACCTGCTTTACGAATTCTTGTTGATGATGAAAAAATGAAATCCGAAAATAATAACATATATAAGGAGTCATAAATGACGGAAACTTCTACTTCTTACAATAATTCAAATTACGAAACATTTTACTACGACAATAAAATAGTAAAGTTGTTTCTGCTCGCTACAGTTTTCTGGGGCGTAATTGGATTCCTGGCTGGAGTCTGGATTGCCTTTGTATTATATTTCCCGGAACTGAATTTCCTCGAATGGTTCACATTTGGAAGCCATCGCCGTGACTTTGGGTGCATTCTTATCGACACCGGTAGCCGCTTTTGCGTCGATCTTCGCTTTGCTCCTAGTCTTTATGAGCGGCTATATCCACAGT
>CAYQTZ010000089.1:0-9228 GCA_964420565.1 uncultured Hyphomicrobiales bacterium | reverse complement strand
CCCCTTTTTTATCGAAGATCCCGACTTGTCGGGAAAAGGGGGACATAGGGGGATTCCCTTTGGTTTTGCAATGATCTTAATGTGGGGGGCGATGTCCATAAACCTCATCCATATTAACAGATTTCTCCGGACGCTCTAACTAAACCAATAAAATGCAATGGTATTATATCATTTACTACTGCTGAATATTTTTCGGAACAAAGAAGCCCCGGGGAAAGATAATGTTTCGTTATTCACTTTCAATGTAAGCACTAACCCTATCAACCCAACGACAATATTTCCGAGCCACATACTAAAAAATGGGGATATAATAGCCCGATCTGCCAGCTTTTCGCCCCCAATCAGGCATGCCCAATAGAAAATATAAAATCCAAGAGTAATAGCAGCGCTGATACCGAAATTACCTCCGCGAGTTCTAATGCCCAAAGGTGCCCCAACAAATACGAATATAAAACAGGCAAAAGGGATAGCATATTTCTTTTGAATTTCTACGTTATATTGCATTTGCTTGCGGTCGTAATCTTTTTTCTGGAATATGTCTGAGTAAAGACGGGACCGGAAAAAGCTGAGCCGGCGATCCAAATTTTGCAACTCTGCCGAACGGGATGTATCCTCATTTCTTTTTGGAACATTAGCTGTTCTGGATGCCACTATTGGGTTGCTAATCAAATATTTATAGTGATCATTTATTAAAGAATACAATCTTTCGTCTGCGTCTTTTGCTTTATCTTTTGCTTTATCTACAATTGCTTTCATGTCCTGTATGCTCATTTCTCTATCCCCACGAGCTGAGCTTTTCTCGCTTGTTCTTTCAAAAACAAAGCCCTGAGCATCAATAAATACCTGATACCGTTCGAAATCGACTATTTTATAATCTTTAACTGAATGAGGAACGAATTGATGTACCTCTCCATTATATAGATTAACAATGATCTTAGAAAAATCAGCATTGAATTTCATTATTCCTGTGTCTGCGGAAATTACATTTTGTTTTTGTTGTGTGTTATCATAAATCGTTACACCTTTTAGCATCCCAGACAGCGAATCTACTTCGCGTGCAAGTATAGTGTATCCTTCGAGCTGTGTAGAAAACTGCCCTGCTTCTACGGAAAAAGTGGGCTTCTTGCGTGTAATGTCTCCCATTAAAGACTTTGCTCTGTGGTTGGCTTCGGGGAGCACGCTGTCGTTGAACCAAAAAAGCCAAGCGGTAAGTAACAGGGATAGTATCATTACCGGCACCATCATTCTGAATAAACTACCTCCGCTTGCTTTTATAATAGTTATTTCAAAATAAGATGCCATACTTCCAAAAGCCATTAACGTAGAAAACAAAACCCCTAATGGCACAGCAAGCACTATCATCCATGCTACATTGAGCCCTATTAATTGAATTATTACCCACTCGCTCAATCCCTTGCCAAGCAGTTTGTCTATATGGTTATAGAGAAACTGGAATAGGAACAAAAACACAACGGTAAATGTTCCAAAAAGAAAGGGCGCTATGTGCGACCTGATAATGTATCGGCTTATCAGGTTCATATCTTAATATCTGCCATACTCGTATTTCTCATAAACAGTAGGTGGTGAATAAAGCCGGTAATCACCAAAGCCGGATTTATCTACAAAAATAAATTCGTGATTTGGATAATACCATTTCTGATAGGATCTGCCACCACCATATTGTTGGTAGCTTTCAATATTTGTTGGCGAACCAAAGATGACATATACCATACCCATATCTGTTCTCCATCCTTTTGTGTACGATTGGAATTGCTCGTTTGCTATATTTATACGTGTATAATACTCTATAAATGCTTCGTTGCGGTCGGTGTTAGGGGTAGGGTCATGCTTTAGCCAAAATTCTTTGAACCTGCGTTCTTTTTCTTCTTTGGTTTTGCCTTCTTCTATCTCAGATATTTCGTCTCCGCTTGCTATATAACGAAGCTGATATATGGCATCATCCAGGTCTTTGATAACGATACCCGTAAGCGAACGTTCAATTTTCAGAGATCTCTGAGCAATAGCTTTGATATCGGTTACATCATAATCGCCTTCGCCAGGCTTTAATGCAACAAGTTGAATAATATATATACCACTTGCGTCATTACCCGGATAATCTATTTTAATGAATTCCCTGTTTACTTTGTCTTCCAGTTTCTTGCGTATCCTGCCGGAGCTTTTTATGGTATCTCCTTCGGGATTATAAATATCATAGATAAAGTCAACAGAATCCAAGCCATCAGAGTTATATACTTCGAAAAACAAGAAAAAACCATCTTTCAAATTGGCTATATTATCGGAAATATGAGGAGTAATTGAATACTGACCGTTTTTTTCCTGTATGGAACTTACTAATAAAATACCGCTTAGCGCGAAGGGGTAATTGTCATAATTAATAACAGTTACATTTTTAGAGCGAGAATAAGTAAGATTAGAAAAAGAGTCAAATAAACTAACCTGCACTTTATAATCGCCTTGTTCGAGATAGAATTGCTTTTGGACGTAATCGAAATCTCCGCGCCCACCGCGAGAGCTGAAATAATTATCAGTAGATATTTTATCCTCGATAAATTTTGTCTTTACTACAATGCCTTCAGAATTAATGATATCAATAGATAATTCATATTTTGCAAAGTATTCAGAATTTAATTTTTCAAAGGTCAGCATTTGATAAGGTATTATGGTATATACATCTACACGGCTCAATCCGGGCTTTTTGCCTTTGAATGTAACAGCATCAATATGGAATTCATTTTTGCTGATATCAAATCCATTCCTTTGTGCTGAAAGATCAACAGAATGATTCAGAAGTACTAATAATATAAGTGTAATTATTTTTTTCATTATTTAATTTACATCTTTATAAAAATTATAGAAACCATTAGTTTTTTGACGTTACAAACAAGAAAATGTTGAATAATTAGTGATTTTGGATAGCAAACTACCCAAATTCAAAGTGAATATCATAGTAAAATAAGACCATTGCAAAACCAAAGAAAATCCCCTAAAGTCCCCCTTTTCCCGACAAGTCTGGATCTTCGATAAAAAAGGGGGATTTTATCTTACTTCCTCGCTTGGTAAGAGGGGATCGAGGGGCGTTTGTGAAAAAATATATCCGATATAATCAGTAAACACCCCCTAAATCCATCTTAAAAAAGGGGGATTTTATCTTACTTCCCCTCTTGGTAAGAGGGGATCGAGGGGCGTTTGTGAAAAAATATATCTGATATAATCAGTAACCCCCCCTCAATCCCCCTCTTAAAAGAGGGGGAGGTTAATTTATTACATATCAATGGCTTAATCCCTCCCGTAAGGGGAGGGTCGGGGAGGGATCAGTTTTTGGACTTTTACAATGGTCTTTTGTTCTATTTCATTGTGTTTATAAATATTATGGCTACCGCTTTTCTTGTTTAAAACAAAACCAAAGCACCAACAGAGCTTTTGAATAACTGGATCATCCCTGATTGAGCGACAATCAAAAACCTGACTTGAAACTCTGATACTATCTTTGTATAACCTGATCTAACCTTCGCAAACCATCTCTTGCTGTAGTGTTATCAGGATTTATCTTTATTGCCATTTCGAATGCTTTGCGGGCTACTTCTATCTGATTTGTATTGAGTGCATAATTCCCAATAATTGAAATATTAAGGGAGAATAATTCCTGAATACCATCTATCAAATGGGACTTCTGTCCCTGAAGTGAAGAAAGGAATTTATCAATTTTTATGTTATCTACCGAAACGGGATATTTCTTTTGCTCTTTTTCTAAGCGAAAAGCAAAGCCTTCTGGAATTTTCAGATAGTTGCGTGCAATGTCGGGTTCCTTTTGCACAGCGTCTAATGTCAGGTAAATGGGTCTTTTACCGAAATGCTTATCAATAATACAATTTATCATATTAATATAATAGCTTTGTATCATATTTGAATATGGCTTGCCTGATTCAAATTTCTCAAGTTCTGCCATATATTGGTCTATGGCTATGGTGCATGGCTGGATAGCCTCAGGATACCATCTTTCCAACTGATTCGGATACCATGTGCGGCGGAGCAATTCATACTCTACAAGAACAACATCCGGGCGGTAATTCTCCACTCTTTGATAATACCAGAATGCCGAGCACCAGTAATCCCACTGCGAAGAGAATATGATAGCGTTTTCCTGAAGAGCATCAACCAGATTCTTTGTGTATTCGGGCACTAAGTATTCTTCAGCCCTGTTATTATCAGAGTAGTTTATTATCAGAGATATTACTGGTATAGTAAAGAATATAGCTGCATACTTAAAATTAATTTTTGCTACAGCATATATCCCAATTGCCGTAAATAATAATATCGCAATTATTGCAAGCGAGAAGTATGCTTCGATGTCGTGGATAGAATAATTCAAAGAATAACCAAGACAAATAAGAATAAGCAATAAAAGAAATACAAATATATTAACGGCATTTTTATAGGATCTGTAAAGACCAATCAGAAATGGTATAAATCCTATCCATCCGAGTTGATAGGGCAGCAAACTAATAAATGTCTTGAAATTCTTCAGTATAGCCTCACTATCAGAAAACATCCATATCTGATATTGCTTGCCTTGCACATGATATAAGAATTTATCAAAACTGCGGGAGACCCATCCCCAGTTGAATTCTGGCATAGTAGCTGACTGAAGAGGTAAATAAAGATTCAAGCTCAAACCAATTAGAAATGGTATTGTCAATATCAATAGCAGAATATGCTTATTAAAATTAAATTCTGATCTCTTACTTTGATTCTTATAGTAAAGGAATAGTACAGCAGGAAGTATCAGCACGGTTGTCATGTGGTTAGCAAAACCTAATCCAATCAGCAAAGCGGCAGTAAAGTAATGCTTCTGGCTTTTCTTTGTCTTTGTCGTAGCACATAGGATTTCGTGAATGATGAGATTGAATATCAAAAGCTGCAATGAATAAACTTCAAGGGCTACTCCCTGCGCCCAAATAGTAGTAGCAAAGCTATAGATAAGAGATGATATAAAGGAAATGATCAACAATGATCTATTGCTCATTGGTTTGGATGATCTTTTTTCTAAATTATAGATTATCCGATATACATTCAGCAAAAAGAATGAAGCAGAAATTGCTGTAATGAACCCAGCGAAAATATTCAATGAATATATTTCTGAGATTGGTAAGGGGAGCAAAGACCAAAAGTGACCGAGCAATACAAACAGAGGGTATCCTGTGGGGTGAGGTATGCCAAGCGTAACGCATACGGCTGCAAGCTCCCCACTATCAGTGAACGTAACATCAGGAGCCGCAGTTACTACATATATCCCAAAAGATATTATGAATGTCAATAACGCTAATAGAGTTTTTTCCGACTTTTCCATGAAATCCTATTACTTTAATTTTATTTCGTTTTCGGCAAAGACTTCGGCGCTTTCCTGCAATCTTATCTTCAATTTATCTAAGTTTTTATACTTGCTGAATTTTGACTTTAATTCATTCAATATATAGTGTACTATATTCTCTGCCGTTGTAAAATTATCAATTATAGTTAAACGAAAATCATTCTCTTTCAGAAAGTTGATCATCAGATGGTCGTTTGGATCGCATAAAAAGCAATGATCTAATTTATTGATAAGTGGCATTACGATTTGCTTTATTTGGTAATAATCAAGTACCATACCGTATTCATCTAATTCACCTTCGAGCTCCACACGCATTTTATATGAATGTCCATGGATGTTTTTGCATGCCGCTTGATGATAAGGAAGGCGATGGCTCATTTCCCATGTAAAGTTTTTGGCTATTTTTGCTGTCATCTTTCTTCCCTTTGGTAAGTGGCTTCGATTATTGAATGTAAGCCACCGCGGGTACTCCATTCCGAAATAATTGTCATTTCGTAAGGATCGCAGCATGCCACAAGATCATCTAATATTTGATTAGTAACGGCTTCGTAGAAAATGCCTTTATTACGAAAATCAATGTAATAATATTTAAGTGATTTTAGTTCGATGCAGGTCTTGTCAGGGACATATTGCAAAGTAATAGTACCAAAGTCGGGTAGTCCCGTTATCGGGCAAACAGATGTAAATTCGGGATTTACGTGAGTTATTGTATATCTTCTGTCTGGCTTTGGATTGTCGAATATTTCTAATTTTTCCATATTTTCTCCAATAATATAGTAAAATGATCTATATGATCTCTGATGTATTAAACAAATTCCAACTTTTCAATAATTATAATATACAAGATAATCATTAACTAAATTATTTCAAATTATATCATTCATCAAAATCTATTTTTATTATGTACTTTTATAATGGCACATCGCTTTTTTTGATAGAATGATTATGAATATCACTTTTTGGAATAGCTTTCGATGAGCTGTTCAATACCGGCACAAAACGGTTCATCCATCGCTTCGTTCAGGTCTTTGAATATTTGCAGCACCACGCCGAATGCCTGCTGAAAATATAGATCTGTCCAATCCAGGTTAGGATTAATAATAACTTCTGCCTCGTATCTGATATGCTGCTCGCCAGTATAAAGATCATAATAAGGAGTTACCTTGTTCGTAGAATCTTTATTCTCGGATAAATAAATAACTATGGGCGCTGAATCAATCTGTTCCTCAGCGAGCTCCTCCTTGATATTCCATTCTGTATCTTCGCCATAAATATCTCTAAAGATATTAAAGGCTCGGCTTGCAACAAATGAGTGTTGGTCGTCCAATACAAATAGTATGTAAGGTTTAGCTTCGCTTTGCGAGGGTATGCTTAGTAAAATCATTGCAACAAGTGTTAACACTAAAGCTCTCATATCAACTCCCAAAAATTTTGGACATAAAATAGAACAAACAAATATAAAGTGTTCTTCATAATCTGAATTTACAAAATATTTCGATTTAAATAAATCTAATCCGAGTATAAACGTGATATAATTTTATGAAGATCAGTTTTTATAATATCGGCTGCAAGGTAAATTTTGCTGAAACAGCACAGTTACAGGATGATTTCAAATGTCTTGGTTATGAAGTAGTAGAGTTTGGCGAGGATTCTGATATTATATTCATCAACACTTGTACTGTAACCCACAAGGCAGCGGCAGACAGCCGTAAAATAATCCGCAGAGCAATCAGGCAGAATCCCAATGCCTATATAGCTATTGGTGGTTGTTATGCTCAGTTAGATACTGATGAACTATCAGAAATAGAAGGGGTGGATGGTATATTCGGTGCAAATGAAAAATTCAAAATTGCTAAGATAGTTGAAGATTTCAGCAAACAAGAATCACCTCAGATTTTCACATCTGAAAAATCTATCGCCGAATTTTTCCCGGCCTGCTCTGCTGACAGCAATCTGCGTATGCGTGCAGTACTCAAATTGCAGGATGGGTGCGATTATTTTTGTTCATACTGTGCCGTGCCTTATGCACGCGGTAGAAGCAGAAGTATGCCATTCGGTGATATTGCAAAGTACTTGCATGATATTGAGCGTCAGGGCTATCACGAAGTAGTGCTGACCGGTATCAATCTGGGCGATTACAGATATGGTAACAAAAAATTCGCCGATGTGCTTAATCTAATTAATTCTCTTTCATTAAAGCTTCGTGTAAGGATATCTTCATTAGAACCTGATCTGATAACTGATGAAATAATCAGCGCTGTGGCAAGCTCTGAGAAAATTTGTCCACACTTTCACATACCACTGCAAAGCGGTTCTGACAGTATTCTCAAAATGATGAGAAGACGATACGACACTGAATACTTCCGAAATTTAATAAATAAAATAAACAGCAATATACCGGATTGTGGGATAGGAATAGACCTGATAGTCGGTTTCCCAGGAGAGTCTGATAATGATTTTGTGGAAGCATATGAATATCTTAGTAATTTAACGTTTTCATATCTTCATGTATTTTCTTATTCTGACAGAAAAATAGCTCAAGCATCATCATATCCAAACAAGGTTAACTCTCAAGCAAAAAAAGCAAGGACGAACAGATTGCTGGAATTATCATCACATAAAAGCAGAGATTTTGCTATGCAATTAATTGGTAGGAAAGGGATCGTTATCCCTGAAATTCATAATTTTAAAACAAAAGAATGGTCAGGCTGGACAGATAACTATGTGAGATGCATATTCTCCGGTTCAAAAGATATAGGTATAAAGCCATATCAAATATTATTGAAAAGTATGAATGATGAAGGAACTTTGGTTGGCGAAAATATTTATAGTGATTAGTTAATAAATCTACCGAATCCTGCAAATCTCGATTGGTAGTAGTGGTTACCAAGTGATTGTTTTTCCACGCCATTAGAAGAGCTAGCATGTATGAATTGGTTGTTTCCGAGATATATCCCTACGTGGTTTATTTTACTTGCATTTTTGAAAAAAACAAGATCGCCTGGCTTGCATTCTCCATTTTTCACTCTTAGAGCAAATAGATATTGCCGGGCAGCCGTTCGCGGGATATACATCCCAACAGATTGAAATACTTGCTGGACAAACCCTGAGCAGTCTGCACATGAGCGGGATTCGCCACCATAGCAGTAGGGTGTACCTATCCATTTCTCAGCTTCAGTTATTATTGAGATCTGATCTTTGGAATATTCTGTTGTTTTAGTAATACCTGGTACAGCCGAAACATCTTTCGTAGCAAAGCGTACCGATGAAGTGCATCCGGCAATGATCGCCGTACACAAGCATACAAAAAGCAAAGATGTTACTTTCTGTTTCATAAAAATTCTTTAACAGAAGTTAATTTTTTCAGGCTCTAATTTTTCTTTTACTTTCTGTTTTCTTTTCTCAGCAAGATTATGCGAAATTTGTTTGTAAAGATTAGAGGATTTCCCGTTAATGAGAAATACCAACGCAGCTGCTCCGAGTATAAACCCTGCTTTTAATAATGTCTCGTTCATTTTGCTCCCCCGCAAAAAAAGAAATAAATATTCAATAGAAAACTATCAAGATTTATGCCAGAAATCTATTACAGAATTAAATAATACCATTGTAAAACCAAGATAAAACGCACACACAATCTCCTTCTTTAAAGATGTAGAGATTATATGATTATATTCCAATCAGTTACAGCGTTGTTATGCGATTCAACATTGTACTAATTTGACATTTAAGACTATTGCAAAAGTCCAAAAATGATCCCTCCCTGGCTCTCCCTTACGAGACTGTGCGATAGCCCCTGAAAACTCAAGAATTGATCCCCCTTGTGTTCCCCCTTAAAATTA
>CAYQTZ010000088.1:6403-9371 GCA_964420565.1 uncultured Hyphomicrobiales bacterium | reverse complement strand
TGCTGACCGCTGAATGCTGACCGCTGAATGCTGACCGCTGAAAGCTATAAAAAGGAAACACCTCTCAGTCTATAATGTCAAATCTGCAATATGGTCTAAGTGCTTCGGGAATTCTTACTTTACCTTCGGGGGTCTGGTAATGCTCAAGAATGGCAACCATCAGACGGCTTGTAGCAAGTCCGCTGCCGTTCAATGTATGTACGAATTCCGGTTTGTCCTGTGGTGTCCTTTTGAAGCGTATGTTTGCCCTTTTTGCCTGAAAAGATTCAAAATTTGAACAGCTTGACACCTCTAACCAATTTTGTTCTGCAGGAGACCATACTTCCAAATCATAAGTCTTTGCACTCGAAAAACTTGTATCGCCTGAGCATAACAAGACCACTCTGTAAGGCAGGCCGAGAGATTTCAGGATTGATTCTGCATCACTGACTAAAAACTCCAATTCTTTATAGGATTCCTCAGGTAAAGAGAATTTCACCATCTCGACTTTGTTGAACTGATGCAAGCGAAGTAGTCCGCGGGTATCTTTACCATAGCTACCGGCTTCGCGTCGGAAGCATGCCGAATAGCCGCACAACTTAATCGGAAGAAGCTCAGGTTTTAGCATATCATTAGCATAAAAATTAGTAATAGGCACTTCAGACGTAGGTATCAAATAAAAATCGTCTTTCTCCACATGATACATATCGTCTGCGAGTTTGGGGATTTGCCCTGTGCCTGTCATTGCCTGTTTATTGACTATCATGGGAGTGAATATTTCCGTATAGCCGTGATCCTCTATGTGTTGATCTATCATAAAGCTTATCAGAGCTCTTTCTAATGTAGCACCTTTACCTATATATGCAGCGAATCCACTGCCAGATATCTTAGCAGCACGTTCAAAATCGAGAATACCAAGTGAGTTTGCTAATTCAATGTGGTTCTTATCAGCTTTCCCCGGAATGCCCCAACTGCGGATCTCAATGTTACTCTGCTCTGTTTGTCCTATAGGTACGCTAATGTGGAGCATATTGGGTATTCGCAGGAGTTGTTCGCCCAGTTTTTCTATTGTCTGTTTCAGCTCTTCGTCTAATTGTTTGATCTTATCAGAAACATCTTTCATGGCGGCGATTTTTTCAGTTGCATCCTGCTTGTTCTTTTTAAGTACAGAGATTTCTTTGCTGACCACATTACGTTTATTTTTTAATTGGTCGGCTTCTTGTATAATATTCCGCCGCTTTTCATCTATTGCAAGAATTTCATCAACATCTGCGGATTCATTTTTGTTGATTATATTTTTTTTTACTAATTCCGGATTGTCTCTAATTGTCTTGATCATAATACCTCTTATGGAAAAAATTCTAAATATTATTTCATTATACCTTCCAAAAAAATCAAATTACAAATAAATAATATAAAAAACAATGGTTTATTGAAAAATGTACTTCCAGAAGTAAAAGCTCCACAATTTAGTAAGCACTTGAATAATAACAATATATACAGACAATACAACCGAACAATAACTTAAACAAATGGACTTTCGATTGCATTGAACCAAATCTTCTTTACTTGCCAGAAAAAAGTATCAGATTACCCAAAAAACGAGCAATTTATTCACTAAGAACATAAAATATCAATTATTTACTGAATTTGACCTTTTCAGTTGTGTCAATGAATAATTATTTGTAAATTTGAATAGTTATTTGATTTTTAAGTTTGGACAAATATCATCCGCTAAGTTAAAAATGCAATTTTTTTTCATTTTTCTTTGGAGGATGCTATGAAAAAAATACTCCTGCCTTTTCTTTGCTACATACTTATCTTAAGTACTAATCCCTGCAATGCAGGAAAAGACTTGATACGAACTTTCGTTAATGGACATACTTACGCAAATACTGATCAGGAAGTAAAAGACTTACATATTGAATACACACGCGATATTAACAGAATACAGATATTGACCAGTGGTTTTAGTGCTACGGCTACTGTAAATTCCAATAACAGAAAAGTAGTCGATGTGGTTTTCGACAGACCATTCGGCTCTGGGCAATCTATTTCGATTGATGTAAGCACAGTATCTAACAACCTCGACATTGCCAAGTGGTGGTGGACTGACGGTACCAAAGATAATCAGGGGAATTACAACAAAGTGATCAAGACAATAAGAATAGGAAGGAGAACCTATAGGATTAATGAATACCATGGGAATATGCGTGGAGATGAAGCTGCTTCACCTTACCGGTATCTTTATGGTCATAGAAATTTCAAGCCCTATCATGTCTATAACAAAGGACATCACTGGGGAGGTAATGACAGGTTTACTCGGGAGATCACAATTGATATTGATATTCGTAGATTTCTAAAGGATGCTAAGGATGATATTGATAAGAATAAAGTAATTGATAATATCAGCAAAGCTATTAAGCAATGGTGCGATTGTACTAACAGAACAAAACACAACAGCGTACCAAGAGCTAACCAAAGAAGACCCGGCTCTAACGATGAAAATGACACATTACCAGCAAATCATGGGAATACAAACCATCCTGATCCAAACGTGATGGATAGTGGTCCTTCTCGCAACGGCACGAAAGAAGAAAAAGCCAGATCTGTAACAGATATTGAATGCGATGCTATATTGCTTAAATATCCCAGAGGATTAAAGATAAACCTTATCAAAAGTGATGATGATGACCCCGACGGAGATATTGAAATGGATATGAACTGGAGTAATTGCGGAAGATCATCTATACTCGGCTGCGCTCCTACTGGTGCAAGACGAGATAATCCTTCACGAACAAATTCCGGTAGAATTAGCATAAACCCAAATAAAAAATGGCACTTCGGCGAAGACAAAGATGATGATGGATACATAACTAATGCTGATGATGATCAAATCCCAAATAATCACTATGACTTTTATTCTGTTTTCAAGCATGAGCTCGGTCATGCTCTCTGCTTCAACCATAGCGGTGATGATAGCAGAAGT
>CAYQTZ010000088.1:0-6393 GCA_964420565.1 uncultured Hyphomicrobiales bacterium | reverse complement strand
GCTTTGAGGAAGCTACAATTTTGCCAGAGCCAGTAAATTCAGCTGGAATAGATTTCTCGCCCTTCCCTCAATATATTGGTGATACTGAATTCATTGAACTCGGCACTTTTTACTTCGTCTCTGACAGAGAAGGAGGCATCGGTGGATTAGACATCTGGAAAGCATATCTAAACGAAGGTGTTTGGGAGATAGTGAATCTCGGAGAAACTATTAATACTCCTTACGATGAGATATCCCCATTTATGGCTGCTGATGGAGGTTTGCTGTTATTTTCATCGAACAGACCAGATGGCATGGGCGGCTTCGATATATATTCATCACATTATAATTTCCGAGAAGATATTTGGGAACCTGCATATATATTCAATGAACTTATCAACTCAGATGCAAATGAGCTTAATCCACGTATGCGAGGAGATATGAGAACTTTATATTTCTCATCTGATCGCCCTAATGGATATGGAGGTATGGATATTTATACATCAGAATATGTCGAGGGTCTTGGCTTCTTTGAGCCACAGAATATGGGAGATATTATAAATTCTAAATTCAATGAAGATTGCCCAGCTATATCATCAAATGCAAATCTCTTGATATTTTCATCAGACAGAGAAGGTGGTTTTGGTGGTTCAGACCTATGGTATGCAGCATATCAGGATGGATGGCAAATACCAGAAAATATGGGGGATGTGATCAATTCTGATATGGATGAGGTCCACCCGGCTTTGCGGCTTGATAATGAATATTTGTTCTTTTCTTCAAATAGGAACAACGAGCAATTTGATGTCTTTGCCTCTCAATCGCTTGAACTACCATCTACACCGGTTTACGATATTTTTGGAGGACCTTTTGTGGCAGATATAGAGCCAGGAGAGACAAATCCATATTTTTTGTTTAATAACTATTCACCATCAATAATATCGGGCTTATTAGTTGGTGTCCAATCATTCCAACCTGAAGATTTAAGGCCACTTATTGGCGGAATCTATCTGGAGAATACAACACTTGGAATGGAGCTTCCGTGGATAACAAAACCTGAGATACTCGAAGCAAATCCATCTTCAAATATTATGGCGTTTTCAGACGATCCTGACTTATGTATTAATAATAAGGAACAGCTTTCTATGCAGCTGAATCTCTTTGCAGAATTTGGAATCGAAGGCGAAGAGCTTGTGCTAAGTCCTCTGAATTCAGAAAGTTTTCAAATATTACCTGTTGGTATTGGTTTGAGCAATGAAAACGTATTTTTCCTGTATAATGGCTTTAGAGATTTTGATGCTGGGAAAATGGCTAAATATCAGGGATATAATGCGCAATCTGCGTTTAATGAAATACATTTCTACATAGAACAAGATGATATATTCGTAATGGAGGCATGGAGCGATAGCCATGAAGCAAGTTTTGATCCCGAAATGCAATACCTGAAATTTGAGGAAGCTGTTCTAAATGGCGAAGAAGTCAGCTTCTCATTTATACTTAATGATCTAAATAAAATTGAGAATATTAGCGAAGATTCCTTTACAAAAATTGATGTAATTGTTGAAAATTCAACAAACATTATTGAAAACCAATTATGGCAAGAAATTGATCTATATGCTTACCCAAATCCATTCGACGAAAGCGTAGAGATAGTTTATAATCTGCCTTATAATGGATATGTGGATTTAGAAATATGGAATATGCTCGGACTAAAACTATTCGATCTGAAATCGGGATTTGAGGCAGAAGGAGAATATCATTTAATATGGGAAGCTATTAATAAGAACAATGTTGCTCTTAATTCAGGAACCTACTTTATTAAACTAATTGTTGAAGTTAATGGTCAAGTAATAACAAAAATACTACCCTTAGTATTAATGAATTAGAAAACATTTTTTCCTTCCGAAGGCTTCTTCGCTTTCGGAAGGAAGTACCGATCAAAGTGAGATAGAATAACAAAACTAAGACCATTGAAAAACCAAAGGAAATCCCTCCACAGCTTCCATGAGGGGAAGAAGTAAGACTTAGATATAAATAGACATAGGACGTCCTCGCTTGGCAATAAGGGGAAAATCACTTCCCCCAATTCTCCAAGCCCTTCAGAACCCAGCCCCCAAAAAGAGGGGTGTTAATGAAAAAATATATCAGGTTTTAACACATCTTCAGTTTCTTTGGAGTATATTCATTATAGAAAAAATCATTCTATAGCTTTTTGACAAGTAAATATTATACCTAATCCATGATCAGAGGGGCATATATTCTCAATTTTTCGGTATTCAACACTTTTTGAATTGCCGCTTAGACATTTACAACCGACAAGGTCTGCGAATGCCGGAATTTTACATTTTTTTCGGGCTAAGCAGTATTCTAAAAATGAATCCTGGGTTATATACAGTTCTGTTTCATTCTCGCGGTAGAGTTTTATACGAAGCACTAATGGCTTTTCGCCAAGTTTGCCTTCTATATAAAAAAACAGCGCTTCGTCGAAGTCCTTGTGGATAAGCATTGCAGAAATTGTAAGTGTTTCGGAAAGCTCTTCGCTTATAGCTTTCTGAATAAGTGTGTCGTTAAGATATAAATTCAACTGGTTGTTATCCATCGTTCCGAGCATTACCTTGAACTTCCTTGGTAAAGTATCCTTCTTAATACAAGAAGTGTCAAGTGCAGCTTTGGCAGAAGCAGTAGCAGAATCAATTAATGGATCGCATGGTTTTGTGTTTATCGTAGCAGAATCAGTTGCAATATTAGCATTACTATCCTCAGTGATTACATCATATCCTGAAGTGGAACTTAATTCAAAGAATATTGCAAAGAAAAAGATCAAATATATAATAATAAATCTATTCATTTTTCGTTTTTAAGTGTTAAATTGTATGAACAAAAGTTTTTTTTACTTTATTATCGAATAAATATACGAAATATTTTAATCAAATGAAGGATCTAACAAGACAAATACTATCTCTTTTGCTTATAAGCTCATTATTAATTGGGGTTATGGGTTTAAACCTGCACCATCATATTTGCGGCGTTACCGGCTCTCATTATGTCTCGCTTAATGATGTACATTGCAGCGATAGTTTTCATTGCTGTACAGCAGAGCCATCTGAAACATCAGATTGCTGTGAGTCAGAAGCTCCTGAAAATGAAGATTATGTTTCTGAAGACCAAACTTCATGCAGAAATTATATACAAACAATAGAGCTTAGAATAAATACTCTTACCGATACCGCCAAAAAGCTAATCAAAAAAGCTGTGGCTGTCATTGTCGTGCTTTTTCATATTGATGAAGAAAAAGACAATAATAATAAAGATCATTATATTACCTCAGACAGCTTCCAGATAATAAAAATTCCAATACAAAAAATCATTTCTTACATACACATATCTGCCCGTAGTGCTTACTCTGCATAATCTATCGCTAAGCACTGATTAATTTATTGTTTTTTTATAATATATAAAGGGTAGAATAATGTTTAATAGAATATTATTAATTATAGTTACGATTATACTCATGTCTGGTTCAATGCTTTCTGCAGATTATCTGAAGGGCAGAGTATATGGAATAGATGCTAACGAAGCAAAAGCGGCGTTAGCTGGAGTTACAGTATTCTGGATGAATACAAATATCGGCACTTTTGCTGATAACGATGGAAATTTTGAAATACCATTCATAAATGAAACTAATAAATTAGTGTTCACCATGACCGGTTATGCCAAAGATACTGTTACAGTTACTTCTGAACAGACGTACATCGAAGTAGAAATGATCTCAAATCTTACGACTGACGAGGTGAATGTTTACGCAAACCAACCAGGTACTATTCTGAACAAAGCCAGTACAGAGAACGTATCTACTATTACTTCAAAAGGATTGCGAAAAGCGGCTTGCTGCAATCTGTCGGAGAGCTTTCAGACGAACCCTTCTGTAGATGTTGAGTTCTCGGATGCTGTTACCGGAGCTAAGCAAATAAAGCTATTAGGATTAAACGGCACTTATACACAGCTTATGACAGAGAAAGTACCAAATCTGCGTGGTATTTCCTCTACTTATGGTTTGGCTTTTATACCCGGTACATGGATGGAATCTATTCAGATTTCAAAGGGTGCCGCTTCGGTTACTACTGGCTATGAATCTATTACAGGTCAAATTAATATAGAGTATAAAAAACCAGAAACCAGCGACCCGCTTTTCCTGAATTTATACGCTAATGATTATGGTGCCTACGAGCTGAACTTTGACACTAAATACAATATAAGCGAGGAGTTTGGAACTATGCTGCTCGGGCATGGGAGCTTTAAAAATACAAAGATGGATCACAATAATGATTCATTCCTGGATTTGCCCATGAGCAACCAAATAAACCTTATGAATAACTGGGTTTATGCTGGCGAGAAATCACATGCAAAATTAACTGTTAGAGCTTTATATGAAGATAGAAAGTCAGGGCAAAATTCATATTATCCCTCAGAAAATAGTAACTATTATGGTATAGGAATTGAAACTCAAAGATATGAGTTTTACACTAAAAGCGGATATGTATTCGATTCCGAGACATTCAGCAGTGTGGCTGTTATATTATCCGGTTCTTATCATGATCAGAATTCCTTTTTTGGAAACAGGAAATACGACGCTCTGCAAAAATCTGCTTACGCGAATTTAATTTACGAAACCGACATTCAATGGACAGAGCATGACCATTCCGAACACGAAGGAGAGGATCACGTCGAGACCCCATTAGACAAAGTAAACCTCGGTGCCAGCTTCCAGCTTGATAATTATAATGAAAAATTTATCGATCAGATAATAAGCCGAAACGAAATCGTTCCCGGTATCTTTGCTGAATATACTTTATCAGCTATCAAAGATTTGACATTAACAGGCGGGGTCAGAGCAGATTTTCACAATCTATACGGTACTTTCTTTACACCACGTATGCATTTACGCTATCAGTTAGACCCTGTAACAGTCTTTAGAGCATCTGCTGGCAAGGGCTTTAGAGTAGCAAATATTTACTCTGAGAATACAGGACTAATGGCAAGCTCAAGAAATTTTATCATTGACGAAGATCTCGAACCCGAGGAAGCATGGAATTATGGAGTCAATCTGACCACAGATGTTGATCTGCTTGGTTTGCTCGTTACACTCAACGCTGAATTCTACAGGACAGATTTTCTCAATCAGGTGATCATAGACGTGGACCGAAGTGCAACGGATGTTCATCTCTATAATTTGGCTGGAGAATCCTATTCAAACAGTTTCCAGACTGATTTATCATTTGTTCCATTCAAAGGGTTCGATGTAATGCTGGCTTATCGCATGAATGATGTGCAGATGACAATAGACGGCGAGCTTCGCCAAAAGCCGCTAATGAGCAGACACAAAGGATTTATGAATCTGATGTACACTACTCCGGGCAACGGATGGGAATTTGATATGACAATAGAATATAATGGCGAGGGCAGATTGCCTAATACCAGCACATATCCGGAGGAATACCGATTGGGCACAAATTATAAACCATACGGTTTGCTGCACGGACAGATAACCAAGAGATTCGACACTTTCGAGATATATTTGGGTGGCGAGAATCTGACAAACTATATGCAGCCGACACCTGTGTTAGGTTACGATAATCCCTACGGCAAATTCTTTGATACTTCGATTGTCTGGGGGCCTATCGCTGGAAGAAAGATATACGCCGGGCTAAGATTCAATCTGAATTGAGAGCAGGTTACATTAAAAGCATAGAGATTACATGATACTACCCCGTCTTTTTTTGGGCTGGGGAATATTAAATTATGAATTACAACAGATAAATTTAATGTAAACACCCCCTAATCTTTTCATAAAGATAGGGGATTTTTATCTGCTACTCCTCTTAGTGTCAGGTAAATTAAATAAGCAACAATCAAGAATGGTTGTTCTACCGAAGGAACCTACTTTCAGTAGATCAATCATTCCTGATTGTTTGACAATTAATATTTCACATGACATAAGTTTAAGAAGTGGACCGAGGGTTGTATCCATTTTAGGACCATTGCAAAAGTCCAAAAACTGATCCCTCCCTGACCCAAGCTTACAAGCAAGAGAGGGAGTAAGCCGTTGATATGTAATCATATGCGGCCCCCCTTTTTTATCGAAGATCCCGACTTGTCGGGAAAAGTGGGACATAGGGGGATTCCTTTGGTTTTGCAATGGTCTCTACTCACTCAAAAGAATACTCAGGATATCCTTTAAAGTCAAATAATACTTAGCCGAAAATTATAGCACAGAAATATACATTTTATAATTTGCATACAAATTATAAAATGTGTATTTTTCATATAATTATATTAATAAATAAAATTTATATGAAACTACATAATCGATGAATTCTTATCTTGATATTATTCATATTGGGCGTTTTGTTTTTG
>CAYQTZ010000087.1:0-9405 GCA_964420565.1 uncultured Hyphomicrobiales bacterium | reverse complement strand
ATCTTGAAATAGAGACTTACAGAGAAAAAGATAGTTTGTCTTCGGATACTATAAAATATGCTGAAAACGAAACAAAGAAATCTTTGTCTGTTATAAATGATATTGATATTATACTTAGCGTGATAGTTCCCGTTTATCAGGAGGAGTTTCTGCTGGACAGAACCCTTAGTATTTATACTAATGAATTCAAACGGAAGTATTCTTTAGAGCTTATAGTAAGCGACGGAGGTAGTACGGATAGAACTATAGAAATTGCAGAGAAATATGCTGATAAAATAGCTCTCCACAAAAGGAAAGACAGGCAGTCCATCGCCGAAGGACGTAATAATGGTGCCGATATAGCATCAGGTAAAGTATTAGTCTTTATAAATGGAGATACTATTCCATCAAACCCAGAAGAATTTTTTGCTTTTATATATGAATGGTGTACCGAAAAAACCAATTATCCAGATGCTTTTGCTTGCAGAGTAGGTATTTTCCCAGAAGAAGAATTGACAAAAGACAAGATATTTTACAATCTGCATAATAACTACGTCAGATTTCTTAATGCTATCGGTGTTGGTATGGGACGCGGTGAATGCCAGATAATTAAGCGGGATATCTTCAATTCAGCAGGGAAATATAATAATGAGATAATCGCAGGCGAGGATTTTGATCTTTATCGAAGGATAGCAAAAATCGGAAAAATAAAATATGAGCATAGATTGAAAGTATTAGAATCTCCCCGGAGATTCCGTAAATGTGGATATTTAAGGACTTTGTCTAACTGGTTGCTAAATGCACTTTCCGTTATGATATTGGGAAAGTCGCTATCAAAGGATTGGGAAGCGATCAGGTAGCTAATTCTTTTTTTTATTATTATTATTAATTATAGATAGTGATCATTTATGAATAAACAAGATTACGCTATAGGTGTTTGCCTAGGGGCTTCCTCTGTTTCATTTGTTAAAGCAGCTAATGAAAATGGCAAAATTATTATAAAGGATTCGTGGACTTTTAACCACCACGGAAATCCCAAACAATGCTTCTCTGATAAGCTTACAAAAATAAACAAAGAAGAATTACCTGTTGTGGTTACAGGCAGGAAATTCAGGCATGTTGTGAATTTGCAAACTATCTCCGAGCCGGAAGCTACCGAGTATGCCTACGATCATCTGACTGGCGGAAAAAAAGATTACTCTGCCATAGCCAGTCTCGGAGGCGAGACATTCGTAGTATATACATTAGAAAACGCAGGCAAGATATCCGGAGTTATAACCAAGAATCAATGTGCTTCCGGTACAGGTGAATTTTTCCTTCAGCAGATCAAACGTATGGATCTTTCTGTAAATGAAGTTGTGGAAATTGCACGTGATGCCAGACCTTTTAAAGTATCAGGCAGATGCTCCGTTTTTTGCAAATCTGATTGCACTCATGCATTAAATAAAGGTGTGCCTGCTGCTGAAGTTGCTTCTGGGCTATCTCTGATGATGGCAGATAAGGTTCGTGAGCTGCTGAAGAAAGTCAGAAAAGGCAAAGTGATGTTAGTCGGAGGCGTTACTCAGAACAGTGCCGTCATGGACTTCCTGCGAAAAAGTGGCGAAAACGTAGAAGTACCCAAAGAGGCTGTATATTTCGAGGCTCTCGGCGCTGCTATATATGGGGTTAAAAATAGAACCAAAGATTTCGGCTCTTTCGACAGTGTTCTGAAAGATCAGGTAAGCTCTTTTGTATTTCATAAGCCTTTATCTGATTTCGAAAGCAAAGTAAATTTCAAAACCATGGATCAAGGTCAAGCTCATGACGGCGATGAATGTATTCTCGGTCTTGATGTAGGCTCTACTACTACAAAAGCTGTAATACTCAGAATAAAAGATAACGCCATATTGGGTTCTATCTATCTTTATACACATGGTAACCCAGTGAAGGCAGCTCGTAAGTGCTACAAAGCACTGATTAAGCAAATACCGGAGAAAATAATTATTACTGGAGTCGGGACTACTGGCTCTGGCAGACAGATCACTGGCTTGCACGCATTTACTAATGGAGTAATCAATGAGATCATAGCCCATGCTACTGCTGCTATTTATTTTGACCCCGAAGTAGATACCATATTTGAAATTGGCGGACAAGATGCCAAATATACTTATATTGTTAATAAAGTGCCTTCTGATTATGCCATGAATGAAGCTTGCTCAGCCGGGACTGGCTCTTTTATAGAGGAAGCCGCTTTTGAGGCTATGGGCATTGAAGTTACTGAAATTGAAGGTATTGCTATGAAAAGCACAACACCTCCAAATTTCAGCGACCAATGTGCTGCTTTTATTAATTCTGACATCAAGACAGCACTGCAGGAAGATATCCCACGCGAGGATATTGTTGCGGGTCTGGTATATTCAATATGCCTGAATTATGTAAACAGAGTGAAAGGCAACAGACCTGTCGGAAACAAGATATTTATGCAGGGTGGAGTCTGCTATAACAAGGCGATTCCGATAGCCATGGCTGCTCTTACCGGACAAACTATTATTGTGCCCCCCGATCCAGGCTTGATGGGGGCTTTCGGAGTAGCTTTGGAAGTTAAGAACAGAATAGAAATTGGCATTATGGAAAAAAGCAGTTTCTCGCTGACTGAGCTTGCTGACAGAGAAGTGAAATACGAAAAACCTTTTATCTGCATGGGAGGCAGGGAAAAATGCGACCGTAGATGCGAAGTGAACATGATAGATATTGACGGCAATAAATATCCTTTCGGAGGTGCCTGTAATAAGTATTATAATTTAAGATATAAGAGCGAAGTAAAAACCGATGATTTTGATTATGTAAAAAAACGCCATTATCTAACATTTAAAAAATATGCACAGCCGGTAGATCTGGCTGAAAATGCTACGACAGTTGGCATTAACAGAAGTTTCCACACTTATACTATATATCCGTTTTATTATAATTTCTTTTCTAAACTCGGTTTTAAGGTCGTTATGCCTGAGGTAGTCCGCGAGGAAGGGTTGGAACGTGAAAATGCTTCATTTTGCTATCCGGCTCAGCTCTCTTTGGGATTATTCCAGGACCTTGTAGATATGAACCCAGACTGGTATTTCGTGCCGGGCATACACGAGATGTATGTTGAGGATAAAGAGTATCATGAGAAAGATAATAACTGTACATGTGCTTTTTTGAATACTGAACCATTCTATCTGAAAGCAGCTTACAAGCATGATTATCCGCATTTATTAGAAAAGATGATAACCCCTTATATCAACTTTACCTATGGCTTTGGGTCTCAGGAAGAAGCATTCGTAAAGGTAGCCAAACAGATGGGGATAAAGGACGAAAGCAAGATCAGGGTGGCATATAAATACGCAGTTCAGGTACAGGAGGAATACACAAACGAGCTGTATAGTATAGGGAAAGAGTTTCTGGCATTATTAAAAGATAACCCGGATAAATTTGCTATCGTTCTGACAGGCAGGCCCTATAACTCATTTACAGACATAGCCAATAAAGGTATTCCCCAAAAGTTCGCTTCCCGCGGCATATACGTGGTACCTTACGATATTTTTGATTATAGAGAGAAGCCCATTGATGATCTGCAATATTGGGAAAGTGGTAAGAAAATACTTAAAACTGCCAAGCTCGTAAAAGAGCATCCTCAGCTATTCTCTACTTATGTATCGAATTTCTCATGTGCACCGGATTCGATGATAATGACAAGTTTCCGCTCAATAATGGGATCAAAACCCTCGCTGACATTAGAGTTAGATGGGCATACAGCAGATTCAGGTATCAACACAAGGATTGACGCCGCTCTGGATATAATCAGGAATTATCTGAAAATAAATGATAGCATCAAAGATGTTGATTATTCTGATTTCCATAGTGCATATGTGAAAATGTCTCCGACTGGAGCCAGGTATATTTGCTCCGATGGTAGCGAAATACCGCTGAAAGACCCGAGTGTAAAAATATTAGTACCTGCCATGGGAGACTTAAGCGCCAAAATGTTTGCCGCTACCTTTAATCATCTTGGTTTCAATGCCGAAGCACTTCCCGATACCGATTGGGACACTTTGAAATATGGCAGGGCTCATTCAACGGGCAAGGAATGTCTGCCGCTCATACTTTGCGTAGGCTCAATGATAGATTATTTAGAAAATCAATGGGATGGAAAAGAAAAGATTGCTTATTTTATAGCACAGGGTTCCGGAGACTGCCGTTTGGGTCAGTATCCTGTGTTTATGAGAGATATGATACGCAGGAGAAGACTTAAGAACGTAACCCCTTTGGCGCTATCACAGGAAGAGGGATTCGCAGGATTAGGTGCTAACTTTTCAAAACTTGCTGTGCAGGGATTATTAGCAGCTGATTTAGTTGACGATGTGCGTTCTGCTATTATGGCAAATAGCGAAGACCCGGATCATGGCTTGAAAGTACTCTATGAGGAATTCGACAAATTAGTCAAAGTAATGGAAACGAATCCTAATAAACTTTTTAGCAAGATGAAAGAAATGGCTATTGCTATCAACCAGAGAGTACCCGCAAGGATTCCTATAAAAGATTCAAAGTATATAGCACTTGTTGGCGAAATGTACGTAAGAAGAGACGGCTTCGCACATAAATGGCTGAACAAATACTTTGCCAAGCGCGGATTTGTAGTCAAAGACGCTTATATTACAGAGTGGCTTTTCTATTTGGATTACCTTACAAAACGTGGTCATATCAAACCAGGAAAATCATGGGTGAATAAGTGGGAACGCTTCATCCGGCATTATTTTATGCGCCGCTACGAAGTGCGTATGAAAAAAATAATGGAAAAATCAGGTTATTATAAATTTCAGAAAATTGATGTAGAGGGCTTACTGAAACGCACAGAGCATCTTGTGCCATTAGAATTTCGAGGCGAACCGGGTTTAACTCTTGGAGTTGGTTTGCACGAAACCATCAAAGATTATTGTGGTGTGGTGAACGTAGGTCCCTTTGGGTGTATGCCTACACGATTCTCTGAAGCACTTGGCAATCAGGAAATGAAAGTAAAATATAAGATAGAAGCCGAAAGAATTGTTGATCCAAAGTTCAAGCTATCCGAGATATTTAACGGCGAGATGAATATACCTTTCCTTACTATTGAATCTGATGGCAATGTATATCCCCAGATAATCGAAGCACGCTTAGAAACTTTTACTCTGCAGGCAGAGCGGATGGCAGGTCTTATGAAGGAAATGTATTTGAACGGCGGATATTACAAACAAAAAGAATAATGTGAAAAATATATTTCAGGAAAAGTTATGAGTATGGATTATAAAACAGCCGGTGTGGATATAGAAGCCGGCGACGAAACAGTAAGAAGAATAAAACCTTTGGTGCGCTCAACATTTAATGAGAATGTGCTTGCCGATATTGGTCTGTTTGGTGGATTCTTTGAAGCCAATTTCAAAGATCATCAGCATCCAGTATTGGTATCCAGTGTAGATGGAGTCGGTACGAAGCTAAAAGTTGCTTTTATTACAGGAGTTCACAATACTGTTGGGCATTGCTTAGTTAATCACTGTGTAAATGATATTCTTTCCTGTGGTGCAAAACCATTGTTTTTCTTAGATTATCTCGGAACTGGCAAACTTGATCCGGGCATTGCCGAGCAAATAATAATTGGCTTCGTAGATGGCTGCAAGGAAAATGGCGCAGCATTGATAGGCGGCGAAACTGCTGAAATGCCATCTATGTATCAGGATGGTGAGTATGATATATCCGGCACCATAGTCGGTATTGTAGATAAGCATAAGATAATAGATGGCAAAACTATCAATAAGGGAGATATATTGATCGGTCTTCCATCTAATGGATTGCATACCAATGGTTATTCTCTGGCTCGGACTGTCTTATTCGAAAAATATAGACATGATACATACATTGATGAGCTCGGGAAATCAGTCGGTGAGGAATTACTGGCAATTCACAAATCATACCTTGCTACTATAAGCAAAGTAATAGATAGTGAAAAAATTAAGGGGCTTTCACATATAACAGGTGGTGGTATTGTAGGTAATACCTCCAGAATACTACCTGAGGATATGGCTCTAAGAATTGATTGGGATAGTTGGGAAATCCCGCATATATTCAAAATGATTCAGAACGCTGGCGATATCAGTGATGATGAAATGCGCCACGTCTTCAATATTGGTATAGGAATGATAATAGTCAGTGCCAAAAATGATGCTGATTATTTCTTGAATGAACTAAAAGATGAAAATCCAGTGATAATAGGGGAGATAATCTGATTTTTACCTCTGGACAATTCGTTTGAGAATATTTTTTTTTAGTGTTTTTAAAGAAATTACAACATTTCTTGTAAGTTTATTTTCTTTTTATGAAATTTTTTTTTATTTTCTGTTAATACTGTTTGAAAAATAATTATCAGGAAGAAAAAAATGGAAAATGACACAACACTTGGCTCAAGCTTTCCTTCAGGTGAAAAGATATTCTTTAGCTTGAAGGAAGCTCTCGTTAACCCCGACAATACTACCCGTCTGGATTTACATTACAAAAGATTGAACAAAATACCTGAGGATATCTTCAAGCTTAAAAACCTAAAAGAGCTTATTTTAATTAATAATCAAATTAAAGAAGTCCCCGTAGGCATTACTGAGCTAAAAAAACTTGAGAAGATTGACCTAAGTGGTAACGCATTAGTATCGATACCCGAAGAGATAACTAATTTGGAGCATTTAACCACATTAGTACTTAGTTGGAACAAACTAAGGGAACTCCCCTCAAGTATTGGCAATCTGGCGAATCTAAAATGGTTGGGGCTTAATCACAATCAATTACAATCATTACCCGATAGTATCGGAAATCTTACCAATCTTGAAGTGTTGGTTGTAAGCGAGAATGAATTAGTGAGACTGCCTGATAGTATCGGAAATTTGATCAACTTAAAAAAACTTCGTGTTTCTACTAACCATTTAGAGACGATACCCGAAAGTATTTGCAAGCTGAAGAATTTACTTAAATTGGACGCTCAGGTGAATAGTATTTCTAAACTACCGGAGTGTATAGGTGACCTAAAATCTTTAGAAAAGCTGAGATTATATAAAAATATGATCACATCGCTACCGGAAAGTATTGGTCATCTAATTAATTTAGAAAAGCTCTTAGTGCATAATAACGAATTAAGGAATCTCCCGGATTCAATAGGCGATCTGAATAATTTAGAAGAATTTGATCTTAGCTTTAATGAATTCTATGAATTGCCAAACAGCATCAGACTATTAGAAAATCTCGACAATCTTTGGCTTGGGCGGAACAATTTTTCAGATGACGAAAAGGAAACTATCAGTAAACGACTGCCGAATACGAGGATAGTTTGGTCGTAAAATCCGATATGAAAAGCAAAAATATTTTACAGAATAAGCGAGTTACAATACTTACTCTCGGCTGTGCGAAAAATATTGTTGATTCCGAACGATTATTGGGATTAATTAAAAAGCATAAGCTTAGAATTTCTTATGATATTGATAACACTGATTCTCTTATAATAAACACTTGCGGCTTTATTAAACCTGCTAAGGAAGAAAGCATAGACACAATAATGGAAGCAGTCGGCATGAAAGAACAGGGTTTGCTTAAAGAAATCATTGTTATCGGCTGTCTATCCGAACGTTATAAACAAGAGCTGAAAGAGCAAATCCCTGCTGTAGATGAATTCTTCGGCATTGAGCAATACGAAGATATTTTGAAATATATTTCTCCCAATATTAGTAATTTTTCTCAGGCAAAGAGAGAACTACTTACTCCAAACCACTTTGCTTATCTTAAAATTGCTGAGGGATGCAACCATAGCTGTGGTTTTTGCGCCATACCTTTGATAAAAGGCAGTTTCCGGTCTATGCCGCATAAAGAAATAATGAAAGAAGCCAAATATCTCGTTAGCAAAGGCGTTCGCGAAATAAATATTATCGGGCAGGATACTACTTATTACGGAGTGGACTTAAACGGAAAACGGCAGATAGCTAAATTAATGAAAGCGCTATCTAATGACACAAAAGCTGATTGGCTGCGACTTATGTACACATATCCTACTGGCTTCCCATTAGAGCTTTTAGATGTGATTAATGACAGAAAGAATATTTGTAATTATATTGATATTCCGCTTCAGCACATAAACGATAGAATACTAAAACAAATGCGTCGGGGAATTAGCAAAGCCTCGACAATTGAGCTGATAGAAAATATCAGAAAGAAGATAAATGACGTTGCTATCAGAAGCGCTTTCATCGTTGGTTTTCCCGGCGAAACAGATACGGATTTCCGTGAACTATACGATTTCCTGACAGAATACCGGCTCGACAGAGTTGGCGTATTCATTTATTCTCATGAGGAAAATACACCTGCCTATGTGCTCGATGACAATATTTCCGAAGAAGTAAAAATAGAACGCCGCAACGAACTAATGAAACTCCAAAGCCAGATTTCTTTAGAGAATAATTTGAGTAAAGTTGGTTCTACTTTAAATGTGCTGATTGATGGGAAAGATGAAAATGGTAATTATTTTGGCAGAACACAGCATGATGCCCCAGACGTAGATAACGGAGTGCTGGTCGATTCTGTAGGCGAACTGGAGATTGGTTCATTTGCCAATGTAAAGATTACAGGAGCCAGCGAATATGACCTGATCGGTGAGGCATTGATCTAATTATACTAAACAGATATGTTAATACATAGAATATATGAAACTTTTAGATCAACTATTGAAAGATTCCGCTAATTTTTTGATATTATCAAGCATTTTATAGCGGATCTTGCCATCAAATGGCTTTTGGAGCTTCCAATACAACCTGCCCCAGAAATTCTTGAGTTTAATGCGGTACACATTAATAAGCTCAGCCCTGCCATCTTTATCCTGCAAGATAAAAAAACTGTTTTCACCAATAGCAAGAGCAGATTCGAATTTGAGACGAAGTGTTTTATTCTGCTCAAAATCGGCGATGTGAAATAAATCGATTTTTCCTTTGGGGCAAATTTTGCTGAAATTCTCCTTGAGTATCAATTTTCCTTTTTCCAAATTGTCCATCATTTGACTGCTGTCGTAGCTGAACCATCCGTTTTCGCCACCTATTCGCTCGAGGAAGTAGAATATCTTTTCGGCTTCTGCATTAATTTTTACGCTTACAATTTTTTCAATATCGGGGAAGCTGATCAGCGAATTATGTTTGATAGCTTCATTTATGGTCATTTCATTATTCATGTTGTCTCTATGATAAAACGTTAAAAAACTTAAATGCAAAACTAAGATTTAATTGTTAATTTGCAATTAATATACAAAATATTTTTAGTAAAAAATTATGCCGGATAAAAATAATTTGAGTTATTGAGCAGAGATTTTATCTCTGAGATCCCGTCTCCATAAAAATTTAAGATTCTTTTATTATTTAA